>JBHPGK010000247.1:0-4723 GCA_042570605.1 Candidatus Zhuqueibacterota bacterium | reverse complement strand
TTTAGGATAAGGAGGATTTTTTTCTTGACTTTTATTCTTATAGATGCGAGGAGCGGAGCGACGAAGCAATCTCACCGCTAAAGTATTGTTATTAAATAAATTATGAGATTGCTACATTCGTGCAGTCCCGAGGACTAGGGATTCCTTCGCAATGACCAATTGACGCTGTCATTCAGAGGATTTTGTTTGCAAAATCCGTAGGAATCTCTAAATTAAGAGTTGAGAAATACAAATAACCGGATATTAATTGAACAAAATTAATCAATAAAATATAAATCTAAAACCATGGAGGCATTATTATGTGGCCATCAGGTGTTTTTTTTCTTTTTCCATTATTGTATATAGCCGGGATCGGTGCTGCAGTTATAATCACAGTAATCGGTATCTGGCGCGGCATGAAAGCCCTCGAATCCATTGCGGCTACTATGAGGGATATTTCCAATAAAACCGGTTTGGGAAAGGAAAACTGAAATTAGAAAATCGTTTTAAACCGGATAACGGTAAAACTCTCGAAATCGGGAAAATATATTTTGTTACCCTTGCCGACAAAAATATTAGCAGGCCAGTATTTCCTGATTGGAATACAATAAATAAGCCAGCCTTTTGAATTATATATTTCCAAAAGCAGGTTTATTCCTTTCATTTCTCCGCTTTCGGGATTTTCATCTGTTCCCCTGCATGTTGTGAGAATATAAAGATTCCCTGAACTATCGGTTGCGACGCTGTAACCCCTGGTAATACCGTCAATTTTCCCGCTTATAGAATTTCCTTTTATCGTAATTTCAGGTTCTCGCGGCGTAAAATAAATGTGGCGGTCAATAACAATGGAGAGTGTATCACTTTTATAAATCTCAATTGCATTTCTTCTTGTATAGCAGGCTATTATATTATCGCGTTTACCAATTCCCAGTATTCGGGAATTCATGTACCAATTTAAGATAGGTTTATCATATATTTTTCGTTTTCCAAAGGTCTCTATCACCTCAAAATTTTCATCAGATCTTTGCAGTAGCGGTTTATCATTAATCGACGCATCTCCGGCAAATGGATTAAAAGCGATTTTATAGTTTTCATACAAAATATTTTTTGAATTTAATGCTATTCTCCAGGGTTTATCCTGCCTTGTAATGGCTTTTAAAAAATTATCTTCAGGATCAAAAATGTGAAACTTATTACTATTACCCTCAGAAACAAGCATCCTGTTATCATTGTAGAAATCTAAATCTGTCGGAGCAGTATTAAACTCTCCGGGACCCTGGCCCTTCTTGCCTATAGTCTTTATATATTCTCCATCATATGAAAATTTTTTAATATCACCTATTCTCCAGTCTATTACATATATGTTACCTTCATTATCTTCTTTAACAATTGACATATCACCGAAGTAGTATTCATTAGTATCTTCTCCACCGAGTACAAGGTCGGGTTCCAGTTTAATTTCAGAGAATGGAATTTTAGCGTTATGGACGTAAGTCACGCCGCTAATTGTCTCCTGGGTAACATGCGGCGGTAAAATTTCTGATTTCTGTTCAGATTCACAATAGAACCAGACTGAAATTAATAATAATAAACATATACAGACTAAATATTTTAGCATAACGAATGTTTGCAAGTTTCCCGGAAATTAGATGGTAAAAAAAATAATATTTTTATTTAGAGATTATAAATAATATTTTTAACCTTGTCAAGATGTTTTTTCTGCTCTTAACTTTTCACTTGTAAGTAATATCCCCACATATTGCTATTTAGGACAGGTAGACAGCCCTATCTCTGCGCTAAGATATTTGCTTTTTGCTGGTTAGCTGTCGAGCTGTTTAGCTGCTAAGCTGTTTGCTGATAACTGTCCCGCCCTTGTCGGGATCCCCCTCCGGTGGAAAAACTGATAAAAGACAACCGAAAACCGATTACTGAAGACTAAAGACTGAAGACTAATAACTGGCAACTTATTCATATATATACCGTACATTTACATAGTTGTTAAACTTATAGAGAGGGGATTGATAATTATGTTTAAAAGAAACCGCCAAATTTATCTCATACTGCTTTTTGCTGTTCTGTGTGTTTCTTTTCTAATTCCGGGTACAGCCTGTTCCCAAAGGAACCGGGAAAGCTGGCAGCCGCCGGGCAAGATAATGGATGCTGTCGGTGTGAAACCCGGAATGATCATCGGTGAAGCCGGTGCAGGAACGGGGTATTTTACTTTTCCACTTGCTGAAAGAGTAGGAGAAAAAGGGAAGATATACGCAAACGATATCTCAAGAAGCAGCCTGGACAAGCTGAAATCACGTGCTGAAAGAGAACGGGTCAGGAATATCGAGACTGTTGTCGGGAAACTGAGAGATCCTTCTTTCCCGGTTAAAGACCTTGACATGATAATCATGGTCTATGTTCTGCATCACCTCGATGAACCTGTCGATTTTGTAAAAAACCTGAAAAAGTATTTAAAACCGGGCGCAAGGCTGGTGATCATAGAAAGGGATGCTGAAAAAGACAGAAGTGGAAGCCATGATTTTATGTCAAAAACTCAGGCTTTAGAAACTATGAAAAAGACAGGTTTTGAACTTGACAGGACTGAAGACTTTCTGAAATACGATACTATTTACATCTATAAGATCAGGAAATAGGAAACGGGAAGCAGGAAACGGGAGACTGGAAGCTGTCTACCAGAAGCAGATCCGTCTTTGGTGGAAAAACCGACAACCGATAGCTGACAACCTTTTTCATTATTTCTTTACAAAAATCGTAAATCAAGAATCGTAAATTGTAAATTTAATCCTCTTTCAGCCTATGGCAGAAACTCTATCCTTTTCCCTCTTCGCGCTTTACTATCGAGCTATTTAGCTATCGAGCTATCGAGCTAACTCCATGAGATTGCTTTCCCGGTAAACCGGGACAGGCTGTCATTTCATTCCTCGCAATGACAGTTTGGAAGTTGTTTAGCTGTCGAGCTATTCCACACATGCAGGGAGAATATAATGCTCCAGGATATATTCTTCAGGAGTATTACTGTCATAATTACCGCCGGTGAAAACAACTACCATATCAAGATCAGGTAAAACACTTATATGTTGTCCGCCCCATCCTCTTGCAGCATACGACCGGATGGGTTCACCGTTTACATTGTAGTTTCTGCCCCACCATAAGTACCCGTATCCGCTTTGAAATGCACCGGCTGTTGATTTTTCGACCCATTCTGCAGTAACTATCTGTTCACCTTCCCAGACACCGCCGTTAAGGTACATCTGCCCGATCTTTGCCATATCGCGCGGGCGCAGTTTTAGATCTCCGTGAGCAGCTATCAGGTCAGGTTTGATGTAGGGCCACCTGAAATCCGAGATGCCCATTGGGGTAAACAAATACTGTTCTGAAAATTCTTCAAGGTTAAGCCCGGAGGCTTTTTCAATTATCTTTCCCAAGAGGGTAACAGCCCCGCCATTATAGCACCATATAGTTCCCGGATCACCGGCTATATCCATCGATATTAGAAAACGCAGTGGATCCCCGGCTGCATTGAATAAATACATATCGTTATCCGAATTCATTTCAGTATTTTCATCCCAATCCAGACCAGATTCCATCATAAGGAGGTGCTCAATAGTAATTTTTTCTTTCTGTGTATCGAACAGGTTTTGATATTCGGGAAAAAATGTTGAAACCTTTTCATTCTCATCGGTTATAAATCCATTCTTTATCGCCGCACCGGTCAATGCTGAAGTAATGCTTTTGGTGACAGATGCAAGGTTATGTTTCTTCTCTCTGTCAAACATCACATGCGGTCCAAAACGGATAGTGCTGTTTACATAGACCTGCCCTCTGAAGTACTCTTCAAATACCAGTTTACCATTCTTGATAATTAAAATGCTGTGAACTCTCGGATATGTATTGTTGAGAATGTTTTCTACCGCCTGTATTAAAGGTTCAGGATTAATTCCGGCTTCTTCCACTGATCCTGTTTCCCATCCGTCATTTACCTGTTCAGGTACCTGTGGGGTGTAATTATTTTCCTGAGGAGCAGCATTGTTCTTTTCATTGCAGGAAAAGGCAAATGTACCCAGAAAAAATAAAGAAGCTGATGGAGTCCCTCCTAAGTTCAAGCCTGAAAGCTCTTCAAACAGATTACATAGATATTATGCTTGTGCATAATGTTTCTAAAACTGAGACCATCGCAAATGAGACGGTGATGGAATTCCTGAGGTCTATAAAGAAAAAAGGGATTATCAGGGCGCACGGCTTCTCTTCACATAACGAGATCGAGCTTTTAAAATTCGCAAATGAATCAAAGTTCTATGATATAATAATGAATCCCTATAATCATAAAGGTGCGTATGTACACATGATGTCGGGCAGTAAACTTGAATGGGACCAGCCGGCACTTGAAATTGAACTGAAAAAGGCACATAAAAATAATATGGGGATCATCTCAATGAAAACCTGTTCCGGCGGACCTTACCCGGCTGCAGATGGAGAGGAACCGTCCTTTGCCGGTGCAATAAAATGGGTTCTGGACAAGGAATACGTTCACGCAGCGGCTGTGGCAATGGCGAACCTGAGGCAGATAAAAGAGAATGTTATAGCGATGATTTAGTTGTCGAGCTGTCGAGCTGATTAGCTATCGAGCTGTCGAGCTGATTAGCTATCGAGCTATCGAGCTGATTAGCTATCGAGCTATCGAGCTGATTAGCTATCGAGCTATCGAGCTGATTAGCTATCGAGCTATCGAGCT
>JBHPGK010000246.1:0-4828 GCA_042570605.1 Candidatus Zhuqueibacterota bacterium | reverse complement strand
ATATGTTGAAAACATATTTAAGATTATGAAAATAAAAGAATTATGAATTCGATTTATTGTTTACTTCTTGTTAAAAAGGTGTTGAATGTTTGTTGAAAACAGGGTATTTCCTCAAAATTTTGAGTAATTAACAAGAAATAAACAAGTTTTTAATATACTTTTAACATTTTTGTTCGTCTATTAAATAAGACCTAAATTGTTTTAGATATTTAGAATCTATGTTAACTGTAATCAATATGAAAGCATATTATACAGGAGGATTGATGAAATTAAGCAGGTTACTGATGATTTCACTTTTTTTGAATGTAAATTGTATTTCCATGATGGAGACGGCAAAAATAAATAAAGGATTTAAATATAACGTAAATTTTGAACTGACCAGGATCAATCCAGAAATATCCGAATGGACTGTTGAAAATCAAAATAAGAAAGTAGTAGGGCTTGGAGTCCGCATATCAAAAGGGAAGTTTTATGGTTCAGATAAAAATGTAGGCGCTGAATTAGGTGTCGATCTTGGAATGCTTTTCTATCCTACAGTGGTTGGCGTTACCGTTTATAATTCAGATGAAGACTTTTATAAAATTCATTATTACCCAACAGGGCAGAATAATTTAATTACTCCAAAGTTTTTTGCGAAATTTGGTATAATGCAGAATAAAACGGTTTCGTATGCAGTAAAGATTGAAATGGCGGGCGAAAAATTTGCTTCGGGTGGATTGATTGTCTCCAAATCCGGCAAGAAGAGAGATTTTTATGCAGGCGCTAAACTGTTTAACCGGTTTATAAAATCCGCAGAAAAGAAAATGTTCGATGAGAACTACGGTCAGTACTTTTGTATTGGTATGGAGATCCCGACAAACCAGCGGTTCGTACAGAGTTTTAAATTTATTCACTGGGTACTGGAAGCCGGGATCGTCAATAATTTATGGTACAAAGACAAACCGGCGTTTTTACTTTCAGCAGGGCTTACTTTGAAGTAGGAAACAAAAACCTGTATTTGGAGACAATACAAATATGCCGGATGACTCGAATAATTAGAGAACCGGGAAATTGAATTAAATCAATGAAATTTTTGAATAAATTTACAGGCTTAGAAAATGAAAAAGTTATACTTATTCCCAGTCCTGATACTTAGTTTTTCAATTTTTAATTGTAAAACACCGATACCCAATGATTCACAAAGCCAGGCGAGAGAAATTTATTTTGTAAGTGAAGCTACAAAAGAATTATCCTATTTTCTCATTTTCAGTCCTCAGCAGGCAAAGTCTCCGCTTCCTGTTTTGTATTTGTTAAACGGCGGGGGCGCCAATCCCTATGCCTGGATTTCCGGAGCAAACCTCCAGAAAGAAGCTGATAAGCATGGAATGATCATTGTATCTCTAACCACCGGAATGACCGGTAATTACGAGTATGTTAATTCACTGGTGGATACAACTAAAAAGTATGAGGATTACGTTCTTGAGATCATAAAAATCGTCGATGATAATTACGATACAAAAAATTCCCGGTACTTCCGGGGCATTGGAGGAATAAGCAACGGGGCTATAGGTGCTCTCTATATTGCAAGCAGAAATCCCGGCATTTTTATTTCTGCTTCTGCGCTTAGCGGAGGAACATATGGATCATATTTTCCCGAGTACGATAATTTCCGCGAGATAAATTTGTTGATAGATATCGGCACTGACGACAATCTGATAGGGAATGTCAGGGAACTTCATGACACGCTGGTATCACGGGATATTCTGCATGAGTATAATGAATACCCGGGTGGGCATAACTGGGCATTCTGGGGCGCACATTATAAGGAACACATGAGTTTTCACAATGGAATATTTGACAAATACCGGTAATTACCGGAAGGTTAAAGAAAAACTTTTGAAAAATCCGGCAATATTTATACTGATACTTTTATTTATATTCGGCTGCAGAAAAACAATGCCTCCGGATATTGAAAAAAATTGGGATACTGAAGGCGGAAAAATTACCTTTGTAAGTCAGTTTACTAACAAAGAGTCATATTTTCTGGTTTTCTATCCGGAGTCTGCAGAACCTCCGCTGCCGGTCTTATATGTGCTGGGCGGCTCCGGTGATGATCCGCATCACTGGGATATTGTTGCGGATTTGCAGAGCCTGGCAGACAGGTACAAAATCATGATAGTATCGATTTCGAGTTCAAGTCATTTGTATGTTGATATTGAAAATACGGATGATAAATATGAAAGTTATGTTTTAGAAATAATCAGCATGGTGGACAACAGGTATAATACTGCAAAGTCAAAATATTTGAGAGGGATAGGCGGATTCAGTCTGGGCGGCTTTGGAGCCCTGTATCTTGCCGGCAAACATCCGGATCTGTTTATGTCTGTATCTGTGATGAGCGGCGGTATCTTTCCGGATTTTGAACCTGATTACAGCAGCCTTGTAAATATGGATATTCTAATGGAAGTTGGAATCGAAGATGAATTTATAGCCGATGTAAGGCAAGCACATGAGATACTACTGGAAAACGAAGTCCGGCATGAGTACCGTGAATTGCCCGGAGGACATGACTGGGAATTCAGAATTGCCCGTTCGGATGATCATATAAAGTTCCACTATGAAAATTTCAGGAAATATTATTAATAGTAAATAATTAAGAGAGACTAAAATGAAAAATATCAAATTAATATTAGTAGTTACACTGGGGTTTGTTAACTGCCTTTCCATGATGGAGACAGCAAAGATAGAGAAAGGTACTAATTACAGCTTCAGTGCGGAGTATTCACGCGTTAATTCGGAAAAAACTTCAGTTATCCCGGAAACACAGATCCCTCATATTCTCGGTGCGGATTTTAAAATTTCCAGAGGGTTTTTATTTGGAAAAAGCTCCGGTTACGGATTAGAACTGGGACTGGATCTCGGTTTTCTTTACTCCCCGTCCGTCCTTGGGGAGATCGATTTTAATAACGACAGCCGGGAATATGAAGCGGTCTATTACCCCTATAAATTGAACTACAACTACATTGCCAAGATTTTCTCAAAATTCGGGATATTGCAGAACAGATCCTTTTCCCTTGCCGGCAGGGTCGAAATTGCCGGTACGGACCTGGCTTCTCTGGGAATAATCGGCACTAAAAAATTACAGAACAAAAAACAGCTCTATTCCGGCATTAAACTTTTTAACAGGTTTGTAAAAACACCTGAAAAAAAGTTATTTTCAGACGGGTATGGTGAATATCTGTTTTTCGGAATAAAGTCTCCGATCAAGGAAAAATCATTTATAGATATTATCTCATATAACTACGTTTTATTAGAATTCGGGATAGTTAACAATTTATGGTACAATTCAAAACCGACGATCTGTTTATCCATAGGTATTTCAAACAAATAGGAAAAAATAATGAAAAGATCAATTTACATTATATTAACAGTTGTTTATATATTCTTTACAAACTGCAGCACACCGCTCCCGAATGATCCCGGATCTCAGGGCAGAAAACTGTTTTTCACCAGCAGGTATACAGAGGAGATATCATATATTCTTGTTTATGTGCCCCAGAAAACCGATGGTCCTGTGCCCGTTATTTATATGCTGAACGGCAGTATGCAGGACGCCTACGGATGGGAAACAGGTGCTGACCTTCAGGGCGGAGCTGATAAATATGATATGATCATAGTATCTATAGCCTCGTATGATAAACCGTACATTGATGATTATTTAAACGGTGATCTTTATGAAAGCTATGTTCTTGAGATAGTTGAAATTGTTGACGGGCTTTTTGATACAAAAACTTCACGCGATTTCAGAGGGATCGGAGGCTACAGCATGGGTGGGGCAGGTTCGCTGTATGTAGGCAGCAGACACCCCGATAAGTTTATTTCAATAACCTCTATGTCGGGAGGATACAGCAACACGGAACAGCCGAACTGGGACAATCTTAAAAACCAGTTGATCTATATAGACTGCGGTATTGATGATACGGGCACTATCGATACAAACCGCCTGGTACACCAGCTGCTGATAAATTATGACATCCCGCATTTCTATTATGAGTACCGCGGCGGGCATACATATTCCTATATGAAGGAACATTACGATGAACATCTGAATTTCCACAGCGAGGCGTTTAAACTGAATGAATAATCTTGCATGCTTATGTATGGGGGAAAGAAAAGGCGCATTTATTGTTTCAGGTTAACGTCAGATTATAAATCATGCGTTTTAAACAAAAAATCTTCTTGTTACTTTATGTATCAATTATTATATTTTTGGATATCAATATTAAACATAGGGACACAAATGAAGATCTCAAAAATTCTACTAATCATGCTTTTGGCTTTTTCTTTCTTCTGTAAAAAAGATGACGGAACATCACCGGAAAAAAATCTTATCATGGAACCTATTACAGTACGTGTATATGTAAAAGATGCATCGGACCAAACCTTTACCTCCGGGCAGATAAAATTGACAGCGAAGATCGGCGAGATCAGGTATTTCGGCAGCTGGATGGAACTGGAGAGACAGGAAACAATTGCCCTGAACGGCTACGGTATTGCTACTTTTAACTATTCCAGGGATGATATAGATCCTTCGGTCGGGGGAATAAGGGTAATTGAAATTCAAGTATTGGATCTATCGTTTAATGTTCTATATGAAACAACCGACGAGGTATTTGTAGAATCGGGTGCTGATCAAAGGATAGACCTGGTTGTCCCTTAACCCTATCATTATGGTTTATCAGTATACTTAAAATTATTATTTGATCCTATCTTTGAATTTTTCCCATAACTATTCGGTTAAAAAATAAAAAAATAATTTTTGTACATCATGACACTGGATTCCAGCCTT
>JBHPGK010000245.1:0-4845 GCA_042570605.1 Candidatus Zhuqueibacterota bacterium | reverse complement strand
GTATAAGTTATGTTAAAACAAGATATTACATATTGTCGTCTTCCGGTTCTACCGGACACTACTGTCAGCAGATATATAATCGATCAAATTTATTAATTTAATCACTTACAATTTATGAGGTCACAAATTGTTCAGCTGCCCGAATACTGAATTTTACTAAAAAATTCTTTTCGAAAGCTCTCTCCAATTGGAAGTTCAATGCCATTAACAATAACAAAATGATTTTGTATAGTCCCGATCTTGTTAATTGCTGCTGCAAAAGATTTATGTATACGTATGAAGTTCTCCGGAGGAAGAAAACTTAAAGAGAAGGAAATAGTTCAAATAGAATTTGATAATTGATTTAAGTTTCGAATTATATGTTTAACCAAAAAAAGGATAATTATAAAGAGACCGCTTGTAAAATTACAAGCGGTCTCTTTTATTTACTTTATTTAAAAAATTACATCAATTCAAACTTTTTCCAATTTTAAAAAAATTATAATTATCGTACCGGTTTTTCCTTGATCCCGAGAATATAAGCCATATTCGCATCAGGATCGATCTTTACCTTGATCCTCCCCGGAAGAGCGCTCAGGACAGGATTCAGCCCGGGTCCGTGTCCTGAAAAATCACTAAAACCATGTATGCATACACCAATAGTCACAGCTCCTTCGTATCTGCCTCTGCCGTAATAATCATAATGGTCAATTATTGCCACAAGGTCGCCGAGTTTCAGCTTTTTCAGATCGTACTTCTCGACAACTTCAGGGCATGTTGTCTGAATATCATAGTCTATTGCCTCAATTCCCTGACCGCCGATGCCTGAGCCCATAATTTTCCCCGGAATGGACATCACCACCGGAACTACAAGTTCATCTCCATCAATCGTTATACCAAGATTTTCCAATGTTTCCGGAGCGAGTTTATTCACCCTGACATCTTCGAATCCTTCAATTTTAAGTCCTACACCTCTTGCCCTGACCTGTACCCTGTCATTCAGTGCAAGTTTATCAAGAACATTTTTAGGAAACCACACAAGATCATCAGAACCGGCATGCCTGCCGAGATACATACCTTTAGCACCTTTTGCTTCTCCTGATACCACTGCAGCTTCGTTTCCGATGCATGAGAGTATCGCAACAGCACATTCACCGGCACGGTCTCTGTCCCTGCCCTGGATTGTAACATCCGGTTCCACATGGTCGGCACTTGCCCATCCGTAGGCGGGGTCTCCGAGAGATACCGTATAGTTTATAGAAGCCATTCCGACGCTGAGTTTTGGTTTCCCGTCATATGTTGTTGAATACCCCCTGCTTCCTGCAGGCTGAACCACCCCTTCAACTGCCGTCTCGATCAGCCTGTCTTTATTGGTTTTAAAAACACCCGGATTTTTACTCCGTTTTATCTCTTTTGAATATTCCGGTATGATTGGCTTTTCGCTGTCGGAAATCATTTCTATTCCCAGATAATTTGCAATATTAGCCGATTTATCAATTTTCCCTAAAAGTTTTTTAGACCTTGTAGACAGGATAGGAGTAACTCCGATTCCAAGCCCTGAGATATCGCTGGGTCCGCTGCAGACAATACCTACCGTTGCCCCGCCTATATAATAACCCATTCCGTAATCGGTCTGAATATCGTTTAAAATAACTATATCCCCGAAGCGGAGTTCATCAAGCCCGTATTTTTTTATATCCGGCGGATAGCTGGTCTGGATATTCCAGTGACCGGAAAGACTGCCGTGTCCGTGCCCGTTCCCAACAATCTCCCCGGGGATCTCACTTATTACCGGAACTTCAAGTTTACCGCTTACAACCTTTATTCCAAGCTTTTCTAAAATTTCAGGTGCTATTCCATGAGTTAATACATCTTCAAACCCGTTTATTTCCAAACCCACCCCGCAGGCTTTCGCCTGGATCACATCACCGACTTTCAATTTATCCAGAACTCTATCTTCGAAATGAACCTGGATATAACCTCCGAATTTGCCGATTATTATGCCTTTTTCACCTTTTGCATCACCTGAAATTACTCTGACTTCATTACCAATAGATGTATAATACAGCCATCCGTTTCTTTGACGGTCTTCTCCAATACCTTCTACGGCAACTCCCACAGTTGCCCTGTCGGCGTTTGCCCATCCGAAGACCCAGTCACCGAGTTTCAGGTTATAATTTATTCCACCTGTTCCGACAGCCATTTTTGGTTTGCCGTCCCAGGTTGTAATATAACTCCTTGAAGGTTCAGCAGGTGCGATCTGCCCCTGAACGGCAATTGTAAGTACTTTTTCTTTATTTGTGATGATACCCTGTCCCAGAACACTGCTCACTATAAAAACCATAAAAATCAACATAATTAAAACACGCAATACTGATTTCATAACTTTATCCTCCTTATTTGAAAAAATCCCTGCGGTTAAAAAAAAAATATTCCCCCAATCCGTTATTATTCCCAATAGTTATTTTGATTTAAGAAAATAATGAATCAGAATTTTTTCCAATTTAAGAACAAGGGTAATCTAAAACAATAAAAAAGGTTTTGAAAAATCATAACAAACCGATAACTTGTTTAGAAATAAAATAGTGATCGATTTAATTTTATAAGGACTGGATATTAATAACCATTATTGAAGTAACTCAGAACAAAAGGATAATTTATGAAAAAGCACAGAATATTTTTTGCAGTACTTATATTATTGATCAACATCCACGCTTTTCCGCAAGATAAGAGTGGTGTAATAACACCGCTTCCCGGATTAATTGAAGATGCTGGCAGGCTTGATCAGGATACCAACGAAGCAAGGCTGGAGGTTATTAAATCTATTCTCAACCAGAAAAATATACCTTTTGAAACTGAAACTTTTGCACAGGAAAGAAATAAAAAATACCCGCGCTCTGAAGGAACAAATATTGTAGTAACTATCGGTGCAGGAGAAAGAGAGATCGTTTTAGGTGCTCACTGGGACGCAATATGGTTGAGGAACGACTCATTAAGCGGTGCTATAGTTGATAACGGCTGTTCTGTGATAATATTGATCCGGCTGGCTGAAACATTACGGGAAATGGATTTAAATCACCGCATCAGAATTGTATTGTTTGACATGGAGGAAATTGGTCTTTTCGGTTCCTCTGCATATATGGAAAAACATAAAGATGATAAGATCGACTATATGATAAATCTCGATGTCTGCGGAGCAGGAAATACTATTCTGTTCAGAAAAAACAGCATCCCCGGTAACAGCAGTCTTTACTCAACGTTAAAAAGAGCATGTATTGATGAAAACATAAATTTTATGGGATTCCCGAGATTTCCTGTTTGTGATGAGGGACCGTTTCTACGAAAAGGTATACCGGCTTTAATGATTTCTTTAGCCCCGGAAGAAGACGCACACCGCTTCTGGCTTTCAATGAACAGCTCCAGGGGTGCTGGCTTTAAAGAGGGATTCTGGCCCACAAAATATATAAGCTGCATCCATTCACCGGATGATACTGCAGAAATGGCAGACCCTGTGGGAATGACAATTTGCTATAAAATAGTACTGGAAACAGTCAAAAGGCTGGATAAAAATTAAATTACCTGAATTTTAATAATACTGTTTAATTGCCCATCGCCGATATATCTCTAACCAGTTTTCTTTCAAATAAATAGTATTCTCCGACCTTCCGATTAAGTTCTTCGGCAGCCTTATTGTATTCGATCAGTAACAATCTTGGATCAGATATTACTTTCATTATTGTTTCGATTCCACCAACCTGATTGATTGCATCAAACATAACAGATCCGGCTGAATGATACATATTCCCCAGAAACTGACTTGTTGCCTTATCAAAGTCCTCATCAGTCTTTATATCGCCGTTCCTGATCGATTTAACAATTCTTTCACATGCACCAAGATATTTTCCGGGATTTGCATAAACAACTTTAAATCCACTCCTGCCTTTGAGAGAATTCAGGTCTTTGCTCCCATCCAGAAGGTAAGTTGCACTCCCTTCTGAGACAAATCCCGTTAAAAAGTCGAAAATGTAACTCTCCTTTTTATTTAGGCTCAATGATTCTCTTTTCTTTTCCCGGATGATACTATACCCAAGATGGTGCATTTCATGCGCAAAAAACTCTATTACTTTAGAATTAGACAGAAACGGTTTATTCTTCCTGACTGTGCTGAAACTCATAGCAAGAACATCCAAATATACTCGCTGATCCTGAAGAGCAGCTGCTCCTACCCTGCCGCCCATAACAAAGAACAGCCGTGGAGATAGATCTACTTTTTCCGGCAGGTATTTTAATGCCATTCCCTTTGCTTCGGAATAAATATCGAGTTCTTTTAACAAATTGAGTTTTTCTCTCAGAATATTTGTGTTTTTTATTCCCCACTGCATAATTGGCCATGCATTCTGTGTTAAGCCGATCACTCCCCTTTTAGCCCTTTCACCGGCATCAACAGGCTTAATATCCGGCAGTTTCCCATCAATAAGACCAAACAGGATCTGCCTGTACTGGTCCATTGTGGCTTTCCTTGCAAGATTGAACTGTTCGATAATAAGTTCTGTCCCCTCCTCTTTTAATAATCTTGCGGCTTTCTCCGTCAAATCTTTACCTTCAGCGATACTCTGCAGGAATTCAAGCATTAATTCCGCCTGCTTGAAATTTGCCTTTTTATTTTGATTTTGCTGGGCTTCTGCCGGTGTTTTTGATCCACTGATTAATGTATTTGCCTGAATACTGATACTGTATTGATTGTGAAATATATACAATATCAATACTGTTATTATAGACACGACAAATTTTATATATTTTAAACGGATATTTTTTTTCATAATTAATCCTGATTTTTAATGAATATTTCTTAAATAAGGATTTTCT
>JBHPGK010000244.1:0-4873 GCA_042570605.1 Candidatus Zhuqueibacterota bacterium | reverse complement strand
CGCCGTTTTATTAGGCATCGGGATATGGTCATACCGGATAGTTGAAAAAGTCCCCGTATCCAATTATGAGAAGGAATTTTATGCCGCCGGAAGGGGGCTTGGCGGAATTGTTGTGGCTCTTATAATAGCCGGCGGACTCGCCAGCGCCGGCACCTTCATAGCGGGACCAGGCATGACATACGCATACGGTTACTCCTGGGTAATGATGAACAATTTCCAGATATTCATGAACCTTCTTCTGCTGGCACCAATCGGAATAATTGTAGGTATTGTTGCTCGCCGGGTGAATGCGGTAACTTACCTGGATATTTTCAGGGCGCGATATAAGAGCAAAGCGATCATTCTGCTGCTTGCTTTTCTTGTGACCGTATTCCTGATTCCCTACATGGCAACTCAGTTTGTCGGGGCGGCTCGGGTCATCTCGCAGATGACAGGCATGAACTATCTTGTCTCACTTGCTTTGGGTTCGGTGGTTGTGCTTGTATACTGTGTCCTCGGAGGCATGCGCGGTACTTCTCTTGCCACTCTGCTGCAGGGGATCGTTATTACTGCCGGATGTATTCTGCTGTTTATAGGGACTGTTAATGCAGCCGGCGGTTTTCAAAAATCAACAGAGATACTTGCATCTCTGGATATAGATTTTCTATCACCAACTATGGGGGGAGAATATCCGGCAACTTTTGCATTTTCAATAGCCTGCATGACCGGATTCTTTATTGTAGGAATGCCTCATGCGATGCTCGGTGCTCTAACCTATAAGAACACCCGCGCACTTAAAAGGGGAATATGGATGGGCGGGATATTCGTGTTCCTCTGGACACTTCTTTTATGCATGTCCGGAGTAATAGGCAGGTCAATAAACCCCGACCTTGCAGTGCCCGACGAGATAAGCCCGTGGCTGGCAATGAACGTTATGCCGAAAGCCCTCGGAGGAATAGTACTTGCCGGAATTGTAGCAGGTATCCAGACTACCGTCGCCGCCATGTCTATCATCATAACCTCGAGTATTGCAAGGAACGTTTTGCGTGAACTCAAACCGGATGTTTCCCCCGGAACAGTCAAAAAGGCATCCCGCTGGACAATGACTGCATGTTTTGTCCTTGCAATAGGGCTGGCTGTCATGCAGCCTGAATTGATACAATGGATCATTTTTTTCTCTATCGGGGGACTTGAGGCTGCAACGTTCGGGCCTATTCTGCTCGGCTTGTTCTGGAAGCGGGGGAATAAGTATGGCGCTATTGCCGCGATCTTAACAGGTATGGCCGTGTATGCACTGGCAAATACCGCTGTCCCTCAACTTGCCCTGTTTGAAACACACCCGTCCTTTGTTTCCGTTATATCCGCCGTTGTTGTATTTGTCGCTGTCAGCCTTTTTACACCACCCCCCGAGGACAGCATTGCCCAGACTTTCTGGGGAAAACAGGGTAGAGCATAGTGCATAGTTAATAGAGAATAGTATTTTTAATTCGGGATTATGCAGAAATATTACTAATCTGCACGCTTTAGAACGATTAGTGAAATATCGTCACTCTGGCGGGCGTAACCGGTAAACTTTTCGATCTCAGTTATAATATGATTTCCTGTTTCTGAGGCGGAATTGCCTTTTATTTCTAAGATCAGGTCGTTCAGCCGGTTTTCTCCGAAGAAGTCCCCATCCTCATTCCTCGCTTCAGTAAGTCCATCTGAAAAAACAAGGAGAATTTCACCTCGTGCCAGACTAGTGTGCTGTTCTTCATAAACAGATGTAGTTGATAATCCCAGTGCGGACTGTCCCTTCAGCATTTCCTCCAGTTTACCTTCTTTAAGTTTAACAGGAGGAAGATGCCCGGCATTGAGTATCCTTAGATCACCGCTTCCTGATTCTAATTCGATATATACAAGTGATGCAAACTTATTTTGAAGATAATCTTTACATAATAACATGTTAAGTTGTTTCCCGAGTTCTGCAAAGGACTCAAAGTTTGGGACAAGAGCGGTCAATGATGCCTGAAGCCGAGCCATTAAAAGTGCTGCTCCAAGGCCCTTTCCTGCCACGTCTCCAAGGGCAATTCCAAGTTTATTGTTTTTTATTTTAATATAGTCGATCAGGTCTCCGCCTACCTCTTTTGCTGCTTTGTTAAAAAGCCATATATCCCAACCTTTGAATACAGGATTCTCGTCAGGCATTAATGCTGATTGGACTTCTTTTCCTACTGCAAGTTCATCCTGTGCAAGTAATTTATCTTTGAGTTCCAGTAAGATGATGAAAAAGAGGAAAAAGAACGACAATTTCAGAAAAACCGTATTTCCGGAGTATGTACCGAAACCCGCAAAAAACAGGATCCAGCCGGCAAAGAAAAAAAATCTTCTAAAAGGAGATAGTTTTAAGATAACGCTTTTAAAAAACCACCAGTCTGAAAAAAGCCACCTTTTAATCCATCCTGCTTTTGCGAGTTTTCCATGCTTTTCATTATCCAGATAAAAATAGAAAATTTCTTTGAGATCTCTTTTTACATTTTTCCGGAAAGGATTTTTTTTGTTCATTTTTCCATTTATCTCCAGTTTTTTATAATTTACTTTATTAACCAGTAGTCGCCAAATTTATCCTTATGTTCAAAGGTCTCTTTTTTTGTATAACGATACCGATAATATTACTGAAAAAACCAAAAGGATGGTCATAAATATAATTAATAAAGAAGTACGCAACAGGTCGTCGGTTTCAAGAAATGGCGTGAATGTATTTCCAAAGTATTGGAAGATGTTAACACCGGCAATAAGCGATACAACAAATGCAGCAGCAAATGTTGTTATTGTACCAATTATGTTGAACCTGAATACAGCAGGTAAAAAGATTGCTGCATGTACTGTTACAGTAAAAAGAACTGTAAAAAGGATCTTTATATTATAAATATCATAAAAACTTGTCGCATTATTTGTATATAATAATCCGCCAATATAAGCCAGCAGCAGCCATATGATTATACCTGCTGCCGCTATAACTGCCGTAGTCAGATAACGCGCTGCAACAACTAAGAACCTTGTTACGGGCAGACTGCATGTTAAGACTTCTGTATTATGATATTTTTCAACAAATGAATAGAAGGATGAAGCGAATATAATAGTCATACAAGCGTGAAATATGTAACCGTTTGGCGGGCTCATCCTGAAAAAAGTCAGAGTACTGAATGTAAACCATAGTAATAATGTTTTGACAAAAATAGTAATCTTAAATGCGCTGATATCTTTTAATATCAACCTGGCAATCATATTTCCTCCTATAGATCTCTTCTCTTATAAAGCCTTACCGAAAGTCTCATCGAAGCAAAAATTATAATAAATACACTGGAAAATATTATAAGGTAAACATAGACCGCCTGCAGACCGATTATCCACCTGAGAAAATTATTGACCAGCCTGTTAAAATAAGCAATGTCAAAATCCCAGATGCCGTTTATTGCATGATAAACAAACTTTAAAGCAGGTCCGCACAAGATGATACATATCAGTGTTACTAAAGCCGCCGTTAATCCGCTTCCTATACCGGACTTAAAAACAAAAGGCAGAATGATCGAAAGGATCAGCAGCAGAAAGATATTCATGCTGATTATTGTCCGTACATTCAAAAGCGTATCGAAAATCGGATCTGATTTGTTTAAAATGCTGATTGTTATGAAACATGTAAGATAAACAAGACCGAGGTTAGCTGAAGCCTGGAACATCGATGTAAAATACCTGGCATAAACAATTGTCGATTTTTTTACCGGAAGGCCTGCATATATCATATCGGCATTATTGGCTGTATCGATCCCTATATAAACAAATGAGTAAGCAATACACAAAGTAAAAGTTAAAACAGAAAAAACACCTATGAGTAATCCCCGGAATTCATCAGCCATTGCACCAATTGCCATAGCTGTGACCAATGGAATTATGATCAAAACACCAAGAAGAAATATTTTACCTGCAATGAAATCTTTTTTTATCAGACTAAACATTATTATCTCTCAGGGTATTGAAATATATGATATCATCAAGCGTTGCCTTTTCAATTACTATATCAGCCCCGATCTTGCTCTTTGCCTCGCCGATATTATCTGTCAATGCTTCAAAACCGATCTCACTTGTACGGATTCCTTTTAAAAAACTTTTAATCTCGTCATTCAACAGCTTTATTTCTCCTTTTACTATTGCATATTTCTGCAGCACTTCATCCTTCGGCTGGGAAAAGACCAGTTCACCATCGAGAATAAATGTGATATAATCTGCAATCCTTTCAAGATCCGAAGTAATATGTGTTGAAAACAGGATCGATTTTTTCTCATTCTGAAGAAGTTCGTATAACAGATCGAGCAGCTCTCTCCTGAAAACAGGATCAAGTCCTGAAGTAGGTTCATCCATAATGATCAGGTCTGCATGATGTGAAAGTGCAATAGCAATAGAGGCTTTCATAAGCATCCCGCGTGAAAATTTCTTAATAACCTTTTTTAACGGCAGATCAAATTTTTCAACCAAGTTACTGAATACCGATTCATCCCAATCCGAATAAAAGGGAGCAATAATTTTTTTGATCTGCTTCAGGTTGAGATGTACGTAATAATTGGGCGTGTCATAAACAAAACCTATTCTTGATTTGACCTCCACCTCATTATCATCCATCGTCTTCCCGAATATTTTTATATCTCCATCGTTTTTTTTGATAAGATTCATTATCAGTTTTATTATGGTTGTCTTACCGGCTCCGTTTGGTCCGATCAGTCCCATGATGTATCCTTCCTGCAGTGAAAAGGACACGTTTTTCAAAGAAAAATCCTCGTAATCCTTGCGGAGATTTTGAATTTCAATTGCGTTTTCCATAATTAGTCCTCTTCATTGTAAAGAATGGTCAGTATTTCCT
>JBHPGK010000243.1:0-4878 GCA_042570605.1 Candidatus Zhuqueibacterota bacterium | reverse complement strand
GAGGCAGGCCGATATTTCTGTCGGATGATGTGCATAATCATCAACCAGTATAATGTCATTTATAATTTCAGTGATCTCAAATCTCCGGAATACTCCCGTAAAACTCTCAAGTCCTTCTTTTATCCTGTCAACAGGAATCTTCATTTTACGGGTCAGCGAAATACACCCGAGTGCATTTAAGATATTATGTTCACCGGGAACATTAAGTTTGAAATTACCAAGCAACTTTTTTTGTTCATATACATCAAAGTTTGTATTTAACTTGTCAAATTTAAAGTTATCAGCCCTGAACTCACTTTCAGCAGACAATCCGTATGTGGTAATCGGTCTGTCGAGTTGAGGGATGATGTCCTGCACATTTATATTGTCGATATATAAGGATAGTATCCCGTAAAAAGGTATCTTTGAGCAGAATTCCACGTATACACTTTTTATGTCATTTATATCTTTATAGCAGTCAAGATGTTCAAGTTCAATATTTGTAATAATTGCCGACGTCGCAATAACTTTAAGGATAGACCTGTCAAATTCATCAACTTCCGCAACAATGAATTCACTTAAACCGAGCTTGACGGTTGAGTTCACGGTTCTTAGTTTTCCCCCGACAATGACAGTCGGGTCAAATCCTGCTTTCTGCAGTACCAGACCGACCATGGATGTGGTGGTTGTTTTCCCGTGTGTCCCGGTGACGGCAATTCCCCATTTCATGCGTAAAAGCTCTCCTAACATATCGGCACGTTTAATTATGGGAATACCAACTTCCTTTGCTTTCATCAGTTCCGGATTATTTTCCGGGACGGCAGATGAATAAATTACGACATCGGGATCTTTGATATTATCCGGGGAGTGCCCGTAATTGATAGTGACACCGATATTTTCGAGTCTCTGGGTATTGTCACTTTTTTCGAGATCTGAACCGGTTACTTCAAAATTTAAATTTAGCAGCATCTCGGCAATACCGCACATACCGATCCCGCCGATACCGACCAGATGACACTTTTTGATTATTGGTGAAAACATATTTTTTTGACGAGGTTTCTGAAATCGTCTCCTCTTTCTTCAAAGTTATTATACATGTCAAAACTTGAGCAGGCAGGCGACAGCAGCACCACTTCACCAGCCATAGCCATTCTCTTTGACGCAAAAACTGCATCTTCCATCGAGGAAGCCATATGCACGATTCCTGCATAAAGTTCAAATTCTTTTTTAAATCTCTCCGCAGCCTGGCCTATAAGCACAAGGTTTTTTACCTTGTATTTTATCAAAGGGTTCAATACCGTCACATCGACCATTTTGTCTTTACCCCCGGCAATAAGAGTAACAGGGGTATTAAATGAGAGCAGGGCAAATTTCAATGAATCAACATTTGTTGACTTGGAATCGTTATAGTATTTTACACCGTTTGCAATGCCAAGATACTCAAGGCGGTGAGGAATACCCGGGAAATCTTTCAATCCTTCTGCCAATTCTCTTATTTTTCCTCCAACAGTCAGTCCTGAAACCAGGGCAGCCATGGAATTATAAATATTGTGAATTCCCAGTATTGATATTTCATTTTTAGAAATAATTTTCAGACTTCCATCATGTCCCTTAATAAATATATGTTCATCTTTTAAAAATGCATTTGTTTTATCAGACTGAACTGAAAAAGTCAATTTTCTGCAGTTTGCCGATCTTATATATATAGATGTTTTTGAACAGTCCGCATTGTAAATAAGATTATCACCTTCATCCATATTCTCAAAGATCCTTGCTTTGGAAGCATAATAATCATCAAGGCTCTCATACCTGTCAAGGTGATCGGGAGTCATATTCAGTATTACAGCGGTAAACGGTTTGAATTTTTCTATATGTTCAAGCTGAAAGCTGGATATTTCCACAACAAGGGTCCCGTCGAAATCCGCATAATTTGACAGAGGATCACCGATGTTCCCGACAGCTTTACTTTTTATTCCGGCACTGTTTAAAATGTGAGCAGTCAATGCTGTTGTTGTGGTCTTTCCGTTAGATCCTGTAATAGCGATGAATTTGTGTTTTAGAAACCTGAAAGCAAGTTCGATCTCGCTTAAAATGGGAATATTCTCCGGCATCATGTTTTTAAAATTCTCAATCTGTACACCGGGACTTAAAACAACAAAATCAGCTTCACAGAATTTATCTATAGTATGAAATCCGGTTTCATAATCTATATTAAGTTTTTCCAGTTCCTGTACGTTTTCCTTTATTTCTACCGAATCGTTTATCTCGGTAACAAAAGGAGTGTATCCCTTTTTCTTAAGCAGTTTTGCAGCCGCAATTCCGCTTTTTTTGGCACCTATTACTACCGCATTTTTACCGTTAAAGCACATAATCCTTCATATATTTTTTTGCTATCGCCCGGTCATCAAAATCGATTTTTTTCCTGCCTAAAACCTGGTAGTCTTCATGTCCTTTGCCGAGTATCATTACCGTATCTCCGGGTGCCGCATGTTCGATCGCCGTCTTAATAGCTGGCTCACGGTCAGGCAATACCATAAAGCCGGGCTTTTTGTCAATTCCCTGGACCATTGCGTTAATGATATCCACGGGATTTTCAGTCCTCGGATTATCCGATGTCATTATAAACAGGTCGGAATTCTCCTTACCGATCTTCCCCATGACAGGCCTTTTCTCCCTGTCCCTGTCGCCGCCGCATCCAAGCACTGAAATTATCCGCCCTTTAGTGAGAGGTCTTACAGCTTTTAAAGCTTTTTCCACAGCGTCAGGCGTATGGGCGTAATCTACTAAAACAGTAAATGGAAGACCGCTTTCGATCTTTTCCATCCTTCCCGGGATGCTTTTCAAATCTTTTATCCCTTCTGCAATATCTTTATAAGTGAAACCGCAAATTATTCCTACTGCAAAAGCAGCACATATATTATACAAATTGAACTGACCAATTAATGAGGACACAATGTCAATTATATCGTTTTTATATTCAATCTGTGCTTTTATCCCCTGGATACTTATTTCCAGCGTCTTTATCCGTACATCACCGTTATTTATACCGTAAGTCAGGATTTTACCTTCAACATTCTTAATAATGTCTTTGAAGTTATTATCATCCGCATTTACTACAGCCTGTGTACCGGATGCTGAGTTTTCAAAGAAAGATGCTTTGACATTAAGGTATTCTTCAAAAGTACCGTGGTAGTCAAGGTGGTCATGAGAGATATTCGTAAACACTTTTGTTGAGAAATTGAGCCCCTCTGTACGGTACTGGCTGATGGAGTGTGAAGAGACTTCCATCACGGCATTCTTAACGTTGTTATTCAGCATACTGAACAGTGTCTCATTTATTTTCTTAGAGTCCGGTGTAGTCAGCGAAGAACTTTGCAGTTCCCCGCCGTCATGGTAAAATATAGTCCCTAAGAGACCGCATTTTTTATTATTTTTTTCAAATATCGACCTTATTAAAAATGACGTTGATGTTTTACCGTTTGTTCCCGTTATGCCGGTTAGGTTCATCTTCAGGGAAGGATTTCCGTAAAACAGTGATGCAAATTTTGAATAATCTCTTCTGATATTTCCACTGTAAAGGTTCAGCGTATTATTAACTTTCTTATCTTTGTGCGTATGAATGACTGCAGCGGCGCCTTTTTTAACAGCATCCTCAGCATATTTGAAACCATCCGAAGATACACCGGGTACTGCAAAAAATACAAATCCATTTTCAATTTCAGCAGAATTATTTGAAAATCCCTTTACTTCGGTATCCGGGATATGTGAATTGAAAGGTTCAAGATTCAGTTTGTTTATTATCTGTTTAAGTTTCATGTTTTTGTCCAAAAACGGCTGAACTAAAGTAAAAAAAATAAAGGTTAATTTAAAGAGATATTTTTTTGAAATTCTGCTATCGACAGACCTCTTGTCCCAATGCTCTGCGTTGGGACGAACCAGAAATTCTTAGCAGAGGACAATGCGCATTGTCCTCTTTTTTGTCCTTTGATTGCTGGTATTATATTAAAAATACTTGAAAATTACGAAAGCAAATCCAAAAGGTGTCATTCCCTTGAAAAAGGGAATCTCCAGTAAAAAGGTTGCCAGTCACTAACAAACAGGAAAAATTTTCCTACTTTTAACTTGACTAAATCAGTATATTTTATAGAAATTTTTTATAGGATTATGATTAAAACTCTTACTGACTATCATATTCACACGGCATTGTGCAAGCATGCGGCAGGGGATATAGAAGATTACATTATTCATGCGGTTAAAATCGGATTGACGGAGATCGGTTTTGCAGACCATATACCTCTTCCCGGCGAATTTGATATCAGACACAGAATGGAAGAAAATGAACTTGAGACGGGCTACCTGAACAAAATTGAAGTCCTGAAACAAAAGTATAAAGATCAGATTACGATAAGAATAGGAATCGAAGCTGATTATTACCCGGGCACCGAAAAATATGTCGAAAATATTCTGAGATCTTATCCTTTCGATTTTGTTATAGGTTCTGTTCATTATATAAATGACTGGGCTTTAGACTGCAGCGAGGAAATGAACGGTTTTCATAAACAGAACCTCGAAAAGATCTACAAAGCCTATTTTGAGCAGTTTGCCCTTATGGTTGATACGAAGCTTTTTGATATTGCGGGACACCTCGATGTGATTAAGAGATTCGGGTACAAGCCTAAAAAGGGTTATTTCGGGCTTGTTGAAGCGATTATTAGTAAATTAAAGAAGAACAATATGTCTGTTGAAATAAATACAAGCGGTTTGCGGCGGCCTGTTAAAGAAATGTACCCTTCTGAGGATATTATACTTTTATTAAATAATTACGGTATTAAATTTACTACCGGTTCGGATGCACATAAACCGGAGCAGGTGGGATACCGGTTTGATTATCTAAATGAA
>JBHPGK010000242.1:0-4914 GCA_042570605.1 Candidatus Zhuqueibacterota bacterium | reverse complement strand
CTGCCAGTTTTAACAGTTTGATCCTGTCGATATACTTTTTAGGTTTGAGCCCAAATTTATATCTAAAATTATTACTATACCTGCTTATATCAATATTGAGTAATATCCCAAGATGATCTACAGACGTAATAATACAAGCAAATTTATCTATATAGAGTTTTATTTTACAGCACCATTCCATTCGTGTGAATTCCATAAAGGTAAATATAATAAAAATATTGAAAATATCAAATAATAAAATATTAATGACCAATGCTTGATCAATTTCCCAATGACCAAATCCCAAATGACCAATGTTTTTTACCGCAGAGGCGCAAAGACACTAAGCGTGAATGACCAATGACAAAATCCAAATGACCAATGACAGTTTACCACTCAAAAGCGGATCTGCCTGCCTCTGGTACGGCCTCTGACAGAAAGAAACACGAAGGCTCTAAGTTTTTAACAAAAAAACTCTTTCAACACCCTGGATTCCCTTTTTCAAGGGAATGACACTCAAGATGGCATTTTCCTCATTTGTCATTGGGATTTTGAAATTTGCCATTTCCTTCCGTCATTTGATATTGGGATTTGGTCATTTGGATTTTATATTCCTCTTCGTGTCTTTTCCTTACTTTGTGTCTTCATGGTTAGTCAATATTTCCGTCATTGGACATTTGACATTGGGATTTGGGATTTAATTTATCATTGGTCATTGGGATTTGGTCATTGGTCATTTGACTCCCTAATTTTCTTTGATTATTCGTATAATTTCACTATATTTTTAGGTTATGATTCCGGACGTGGCTGAAAACCTGAAAGAAATACAGGAAAGGATACAAAAAGCACTTAAAAACTGCGGTGACGTGAACAGGAAAGTCGAGATCGTTGCAGTAACAAAGGTATTCGGCCATACGTATATCGAGAAGGCAATTGAAGCCGGGATTTGTACAATCGGAGAAAACAGGGTCCAGGAAGCGGAACAGAAGTTCCGGATAATAGGTAAAAAAGTAAACTGGCACCTTGTAGGGCACCTGCAGCGGAATAAGGCTAAAAAGGCGGTTTCGATATTTGAACTTATTCATTCGGTGGATTCGGACAAACTTGCAAATGAGATCGATAAACACGCTTCAGAGGAAGGGAAAATCCAGAATATCCTGGTGCAGGTAAATACGTCTTTTGAGGATACCAAATCCGGGATCGAGCCGGAAAAAGCCGTTGACCTGGCTCTTGAGATGGAAAAGTATAATGCTCTTAGAATGCTGGGTTTCATGACCATAGGTCCTTTTACAGATGAAGAAAAAGAGGTCAGGAAATCCTTTAAAATGCTCAAGGATATTGCTGAGGATTTTGACAGGCAAGCCGATGCGGACAAAAGGACAAAATACCTCTCAATGGGGATGACTTCCGATTACGAGATCGCTGTTGAGGAAGGTTCAAATATGGTCAGGATAGGTTCGGCTTTGTTCGGAGCGAGGTATTGAGGATAAAGGACAATGGATTAATGAAGTTAAAAGGAATCACTATCAGTGAGATTGCTTCGTTGCTTCGCGCCTCGCAATGACAGTTTGGATTCTCTCATTCCAATGCTCTGAGTTGGAATGGAGCAAGGAAAATAAATGAAGAAGAATTCCTACGGAGACCGTAGAAATGATGTTTTGGTAAGTAGATCGTGGAGAAAAGAGGGCAGAGTGACAGGACTGTCATCCTGTCCCGGTTTACCGGGATCAGGATCTCAAATGCCTGGATGCTGCCACAAGGTGATCTCTTTGTGAAACTAAATTCAGCATGACAATTAATACACAAAAATAGAAGAAAAATTATGAAATTAACACCATTAGATATTAAAAAGCAGGAATTCACCAAAGTCATGCGCGGTTTTGATCCTGTGGAGGTACAGAGCTTTTTAGAGATGATCGCTGAAGAATTTGAGACCGCTATCAGGGCAAAGGATGATTTAACTTCCGAGGTAAAAAAGCTAAAGAAACAGCTTGACGAATTTCAGGATATTGAGAAAACATTAAAAAGTACTTTAATGGAAGCACAGCAGTCAACTGATAAGACTAAAAAAAATCTTGAGAAGGAAGCTGAATTCGTAATTAAGGAAGCTGAGATCAAAGCTGAACAGGTACTTGAAAATGCCCGCAAAGAAGAGAACAGGGTCAGGAACGAAATATATCTGCTCAGAAACCAGAGAGAATCCCTTGCATTAAGGTTAAAACAGCTCCTCCGTTCACAACTGGAATTAATTAAGGTACTTGAGATCGAGGATGTAAAGTTCAAACCGGAAAAAGGCAGGAAAAAGGTTGAATCTAAGCCATCAGAACCGGTTCCCGAGGAAAAAGAGGAAGAAACCGTTGAAGTAATAGTGGATAAAGCTGTTCCGGAAATAAAAGAAAAAAAGATCATTGATCCGCTGGCTGATGAAAAAGAAGCTTATGAGGAGAAAAAATCTGTCCCGAAAATCGACGACGAGATAAATATAATTGATAAAATGATACTCGAAGAAGACGAGGACGAGGATGATGAAGACCGGTAATTAATTTACGATCAGATTGAGTAAAAATGGATGATTTAAAGAAAAAAATTGAAAATACAGTCAATTTCATCAGAACGAAAAGTACTTTTAAACCGAAAATCGCAATAATTTTAGGTACCGGGCTTGGCGGTCTGGTAAAGGAAATAGATGTTGAGACAGTGATCCCCTATGAAGAAATTCCGGATTTCCCTGTTTCAACCGTCGAGTTTCATAAAGGGAAATTAATTCTTGGGCATCTCAGCGGCAAACCGATAGTCGCCATGCAGGGAAGATTTCATTTTTATGAAGGATACTCATTAAAGGAGATCACTTTTCCTGTACGTGTAATGAAATTTCTGGGTGCAAATCAACTGCTTGTTTCCAATGCCTGCGGAGGTATGAATCCTCAGTTCAGGGCTGGTGACATAATGATCATGACCGATCATATAAACCTGCTCGGGAATAATCCGTTAGCCGGTCCCAATGATAATTCTATGGGACCAAGATTTCCTGATATGTCCCAAGCCTATTCTAAAGAATTAATCAACCTGGCAGAAGAAGCTGCCATGGAAGAAAAAATAAAAATAAAAAAAGGTGTTTACGTTGCATGGAGCGGTCCCTGCCTGGAAACACCTGCAGAATACAGATTTTTGCGGCTGATCGGTGCAGATGTCGTAGGCATGTCAACTGTTCCGGAAGTAATTACTGCTGTTCATATGCGCATGAAAGTACTCGGTCTTTCGGTCGTTACCGATCAATGTTTTGCAGACTGCCTTGAGCCTGTGGATATTGCCAAAATCATTAAAACTGCCGAAACAGCAGAACCCAAACTGACAACCATAATGAAAAAAGTAGTTGAGAAAATTAATGTATAAAGGATATAAAAAATGAGCACTGATAAAAAAAACAAGTATACAGCTAAAGAGTTGAAAACCTTTAAAGAATTCATTAATAAGGAAAAAACAAGGCTTTTAAAAAAGCTGGACAGATTAAGCCGGGCTGCAATGGAAACATTAAGTAAAGATTCAACCGGTGACCACTCCGGGTATTCACTTCATATGGCGGACCAGGGTACTGATTCTCAGGAAAGAGAGAAATCTTATCTTTTCGCATCGCGGGAAAGGAAATACCTTGAAAAGCTGGATGAAGCTCTGGAACGAATTAATGAAGGTACATACGGGATCTGTCAGGAATGTGAATCAAAAATTGACAAAGAAAGACTGGAAGCAGTTCCAATTTCGAAACTGTGTTACGATTGTAAATCTAAGCAATATTAAATTTAAAAATTAAGAATTGTATACTTTGAGAATATTAATTACATCAACAATAATATTATTTCTTGACCAGTTAACAAAGTTCCTGGTTAAAAGCTGGATGACAATAGGTGAATCAATCCCTGTTTTAGGTAATACTGTTCGTTTCACCTTTATTTATAATTATGGAATGGCATTCGGGATTAGTGTCAATAATAAAACTCTTTTTACAACAATCTCAATATTCGCCGCTTTTATAATCATTTATTATCTTTTCAAGATGAGAAACGAAAAATTTATTATTAAATTTCCACTTGCAATTATACTTGGCGGTGCAGTCGGCAACCTGTTTGACAGGATTGTATACGGAAGGGTTGCTGATTTTATGGATGTTGATATACCTGATATATTTATATCAGCAAAAAAGATACTTTTTATAAACACACCTGAAATCGAACTTCAAAGATGGCCTATTTTTAATGTAGCGGACATTGCAGTAACATGCGGTATGTTTTTTCTTATTTTTTTAATCCTGTTTCAAAAAGATAACACCGAAACAGAACCCACCGACCAATAATGGATGAACACAGAGAATTACTCGTCCCCAACATCAAGGTAAAAGAAAGAATAGACAGCTATATTACCGGCGAACTGAAATGGCCTTCCCGTTCCAGGATAAAAAATCTTATCAAAGAAAATAAAGTCCTAATTAACGGTAAAATAACAAAGCCGAGTACTTTGGTGCAATCCGGTGATAAAATCGAAATCCTTATTCCCCCTGTGAAAAAATTAGAAGCAAAACCTCAAAATATCCCGATCAAAATCATATATCAGGATAAAAACCTGATGCTTGTCAATAAGGAAGCGGGGATTGTGGTTCATCCTGCGTTCGGCAACCATGAAAATACACTCGTAAATGCCCTGCTCTATCATATTAAAGACCTGTCCGGGATCAACGGAGTACTGAGACCGGGGATTGTTCATAGGCTGGATAAGGATACGTCCGGTATTATAATAATATCAAAGGATGATGCCACCCACGCGTTTCTTGCCCGCCAATTTGTTTCAAGGACAATGGAAAAGGTTTATTATGCTGTGATTTTCGGCAGACCAAAGGAGAGATACGGAATTATAGATAAAGCACTCGGCAGAGGAATATCCAAC
>JBHPGK010000241.1:0-4942 GCA_042570605.1 Candidatus Zhuqueibacterota bacterium | reverse complement strand
AGCCTCTTTTCATTTCTCTTTCAAATACTTTTATAACATAGTAACTTCGTGGTTATCTCTCTTCTCTTCGTGGTAAAGTTTTGCTCTCAGCGACTCCGCGTCTCTGCGGTTTCTCTTCTTCTCAGCCTCAGCCTCTTCGTGGTTTCTCTCCATGGATAGAACAATGTCCTGCCTGTCCCGCAGTAAGCGGTGGTCCCTACACAAAAAATTTCCCTCAGCGACTCCGCGTCTCTGAGGTTTCTCTATTTCTCAGCATTTTCCTGATGATCACAAGCAGGACAGGAATAACCGTCAAAGTCAGGGGTGTAGCAGTAACAAGTCCGCCGATAGTGGAAAGTGAAAGCGCCTGCCATAACCCCTCTTCCTGGGTTTTGCCGAAATACGTCAGCACAAGAGGAAGCATAGCAAAAACCGTAGTGGTGGAGGTCATAAGTATGGGTCTTACGCGGTCAACAGCGCCCTGGACAACTGCATCGATAAAATCCATGCCGCCCAGGCGCAGCCGGTTTATATGGTCTACAAGTATAATTGAATTGTTCACGACTATTCCTGCAAGCAGGACAACACCGATATATGCCGACCTGTCAAATCCCTTATCAAACAGGAAAAATGTCAAAAACACCCCTATCAAAGCCATCGGGACAGTGACTATTATCACCAGCGGCAGCAGGAACGATTCATACAGCGCCGCAGTCATCATGTAAACAAGGAGTACGGCAATTGCTATCACAAAGTACAGTTCTCTCTTTTCTGCTTCACCCATAAATATACGGTCCCTGAATGCAAATGAATAACCATTCGGCAGCCTCGTGTTCTCTATTACCGTTTCCCTGAACTTCTGATGCATCTGGTACGGACCTTTCCATTCATATGAAATGTACCTCGCATACTGCTGGTCTTCCCGTACAATACTGCTCATTACCCTCTGCTCTTCAATATGGGCAACGTCCGCAAGCCTTATTTTTTCACCGGAATTTGAAAATATTAAAATGTCCTTTAAATCGTTTAACTGGAATTGGTCAAATCCCTCGATCTTTAACAGGTAATTTACCTCTTCGCCGTCAATCTTTATCCTGTTCTGCATCCCTGAGCCTTTAAGATACCTTGATACTTCATTCAGGAAATTTTGAACGGTAATATCGTATCTTCCAAGTTTTTCCCTGTCGACTTTTAAAACCGTTTCATTCAGTGACCCGCTGCCGTACCTCCAGTTCAAAGAATTTGTCGTCGTGACATTATCTATTCTCTTGTGGCGTTTCAATTTCGCCGCAATATCTTCAGCAATAACTTCAAGTTCATCATAATTATAACCTTTAACTGTAATATTGGTGCCGTAGGACTGCCTTCCAAGCCCCGAAAAATATACTCCATCCCCAAAACCGTAGATCGATATATCTATTCCTGCATGCAGAGCGCCGTTATAAACAAGTTCCGATTTGACGTTATATGGATAAGCTGTGTATATTATTGAATCCGGGAATTCAGCCTTCATATATGCATAAGTGGCTTGCACTGTAGTACTTACAATTTTGATCTTATCTTTTTCCTTTAAAGCGATCGATTCAAATTCTTTAATGATCTCATCGGTTGTTTCCAGTTCTGTCCCTCTCGGCAGTGTGATCCGAACGCTAAGATATTCAACGTCACCCCAGCTTCTCCAAATCCTGCCTTTGGTAACGTACTTGTCAAACAACCGGTAACTGAACAAAAAGATAACAATAACAACTGCCAGGGTTACCCACCTGAACCGTATAATATATCTAAGCCCTCTGCTGTAAAATCCGGTAATTGCTGAAATGACGCTCTTCTTTTTCCCGGATACAGCATGATTTTCGAGGCTGATAAATCGTGCAGCGAGGGCTGGTATATATGTAAACGCAACAAGCAGGGATGCAAACAGGGACAGTGCAACTGCAAGCGCAAAAGGAAGGTAATACGCCCTGTTTTCACCCGTTAAATACAGAAACGGCAAAAATGCAACAATTGTCGTTAAGGTCGAGGCAATTATCGGAAGCGCAACCTCCCTCGTGCCTCGTTCTGAAGATGTAATACGGTCAAGGTTTTTCTCCCTGTACCTGAATATATTATCCAGCACAACGATCGAGTTATCCACTATCATCCCGAAACCAAGCGCAAGACCTGCAAGAGTAATAAGGTTAAGCCCGATCCCCGCCCAGTAAAAAAACGTCAGCGCAAGAAGTTCGGAGAAGAAGATCGTGGAAAGTATTATCAAAGGCACTCTGACGTTCCTGATAAAGATAAAAAGTATGATGAAAATGACTATGATCGAAAAGACCGCCCTGAAAGAAAGTGTATTCAATTCTGTTCTTATCTTAACAGAGCTGTCGGAGTCATTGATCATCGCGACAGATTCAGGCCAGGTCTTTTCCATCTCCGCTATTTTTGCAAATACATCATCACGGACTTTTATCGTATTGGTGCCCGATTCCTTGTCAATCCGTATACTTACCGAAGGATTGCCGTTTATTCTTGAAATGCTCGATGGTTCGGTATAGGTGTCGGTAACCTCTGCAAAGTCTTTCAACCTGATCGTTTTGCCGTCCCGGTTCAGGACAATATGGTTCTCGATCTGTTTAAGGTCCCTTATCTTATCATCGATCAGCACAAAATACTTAATACCGTTTTCTTCAACCGACCCTATATATTCGTCAAGGTCCATGCCGTACAATGAATACTTTATAACATCTTCCGTAAGACCGAAACTTTTTAATTTATCCGGATCTGCAATTATTCTTATCTGCCGGGTCAAACCTCCGATAACCTCCACGTTCGCAACGCCGTCAACTCCCTGCAGGGGAATTTTGACCTTATCCATGGCAAATTTTCTCAGTTCGATCAGCGACATATCACCTGTCAGCCTGAACGTCAGAAAATCTCCTTCATCAAAATCCCTCGGCACATACCTTGAAATATTCGGTCTGATACCAAAAGGAAGCTCGTCGGTTATAAGGTTAAGTTTTTCCCTGAGTTCGAGGGAAACCAGATCCATGTTGACTTTCGGGGAGAATTCCATACTGACACTTGACTGCCCTTCGGAAGAGACCGAAGTTATCTTCTGAACACCGTTAATCGTGTTGCAGATACCTTCGATCTTTGAAGTCACAAATTTTTCAACCACTTCAGGTGAGGTTTTACCCCATGCGGCATTAACCGACATCCTGGGGAACTCGACATTCGGGATCAGTTCAAGCGGCAGCCTGCGTGAGGACATCACTCCTACAAACAGTATTACAAGATAAAACATCAGCACGGCAACGGGTCTGTGTACTACTCTCGATATGATCTTCATGTTTTCTTTATTACAGCAGCTTTAAGGTTCTCCAGGATCGTATAAAGCACCGGTATAATTACCAGTGTTAAAACTGTGGAAGTAAAAAGTCCTCCGATAACAGTAAGGGCAAGCGGTTTTCTCAGCTCGGCTCCTGCGCCGAATCCAATTGCCATCGGGAGAAGACCGAGTATTGTCGTAATTGTGGTCATAAGGATAGGTCTGATCCTTTTCAGACCCGAGTCTATTACCGATTCTTTTAACTCCATGCCCTCTCTTCTTCTCTGGTTGATAAAATCGACCATGATGATCGAATCATTTACGGCAATGCCGATAAGTATGATCAGCCCTATTCCGCTCATAACATTTAAGGTCTGTCCGGTTGCAAAAAGAATGACGATTACACCTACAAAAGCCATGGGGATAGAGAACATTATCGTGAACGGGTGCAGGAGGCTTTCAAACTGAGCCGCCATTATCATATAAACCAGTGCCATTGCGATCAGCAGAGCCATAACAAGCGAATTGAACGACCTCTGGACCTCTTCATTTTCACCGCCGATCACAATTTTGTAACCTCGCGGCACATCTATTTTACTAACGAGTTTCTCAATGTCACCGATTACCGCGGCAAGGTCTCTGCCCTCGACGTCCATATTGAGCGAAATATAACGCGCCTGGTTTTCACGGACGATCTCGTTTGGACCGCTGGCATATTCCACCTTTACAAACTCCCTCAACGGTACAAGGTTCTCACCCGCAGGAATAAAATTCTGCAGAAGGTCTTCAACACTGGTCTTGGACTTTTCTTCCGCCGTCACAAGGATGTCCACCTTTTTATCAAAAACATTAAACTGAGTGGCGATATCGCCCTGAAGATAATTCTTGACTATATTTGCAACGCTCTGGGCGCTTACTCCAAACATATTCGTCTTGTCTTTGTCGATCCTCAGTCTTATCTCCGGTTTCCCTTCCTTGTAGGAATAAGAGACCGTACGGACGCCGCTGATATTCTCAACTTTCCCGGTTAATTCATTATTTATGGTCTTTGAAACTTCAAAATCTTCCCCGAATATCTTTATACTGATATCCCATTCACTGCCTGCAAGGAATTTACTGAGTGTATTTTCACCCGTCTTAAAAGCATAATCGATCCCGCCGTAGTTTTTAAGGTGATTATCCACAAAATCTATTACATACTTCGTATCCGGCCCGTTTTCCGAAATTTTCACAAACACGTTCCCGCTGTTGATCACTGCTTCACCGGATGTCATATTCTGCTCTTTAACAATTCCTATATTGGAAAACACTGTCTCGATCCCCTGCAGTTGGTTCAGCCTGTCTATAATATCGAGTGCAGTTTCATCAGCCGCATCGAGCGTGGAGCCTTCAGGGAGTTTAAACGTCACATAAAACTGCCTCTGGTCAACTTCCGGCAGTATCTCCCTGCCCAAGTATACTCCCAGGACCAGAGTTAATATCATCACCAAAACAAATCCGGAAACGATTTTCGCCTTATTTTCTAGGGCATACTCCAACAATCCCCTGTACCTTTCAACAATTTTCCCGAATACTTTATCGAACTTTACAAAAACCGGGGTAAATATCTTATTAAGAAGTGAGAAAAACTTTTCAAGCAGTATTTTCAGTATT
>JBHPGK010000240.1:0-4991 GCA_042570605.1 Candidatus Zhuqueibacterota bacterium | reverse complement strand
AAATATAAAAGCGGCAGAAGAGGGACAAAAAATTGGGATTGAAATATGTAAATCCTGTGAAATTTTGATAGAAAAGAATCCGGATTTGAAGAATAATATTATAACGACCGGAACCGAAGGCGTATCTCTCGGTGCAATGGCAGGCGGATGCAATTTTATCTCAACATACCCGATGTCGCCCGGGACGGGAGTTCTTACATTTCTGGCAAATCAGACAAAAGATTTTGATATTATTGCAGAACTGGCTGAAGATGAGATCAGTGCGATCAATATGGCTGTTGCATCCTGGTATGCAGGAGCAAGAGGAATGGTTACGACATCGGGTGGAGGTTTTGCATTGATGGTAGAAGCAATAAGCCTGTCCGGTATGATCGAAACACCTGTTGTTGTTCATATCGGGCAGAGACCCGGTCCTGCAACCGGACTGCCCACAAGAACAGAACAGGGCGACCTCGAACTTGCACTATATGCAGGTCATGGAGAATTCCCAAGGATTATTTTAGCACCGGGAGACCCTGAGCAGGCGTTTTATCTGTCACAAAAAGCTTTTATTTTTGCAGATAAATTTCAAAGCCCGGTAATAATACTAACCGACCAGTATTTACTCGATTCTTATTTCAGCGTTAAAGATCTTGATCCGGAGCTGTATAAAAATGAATATTTTATAGTTAAAACAGATAAAGATTATAAAAGATATAAGCTTACAGACAACGGCATATCACCGAGAGGCATACCCGGATACGGAGAGGGACTGGTAAGAGCGGACAGTGATGAACATGATGAAGAAGGCCATATTACCGAAGATTTTGAAGTCAGAAACAGTATGGTCCATAAAAGACAGAGAAAACTTGAAACGATAACGAATGAGGTAATAGAACCTGAATTAATTGGCAGTGAAAATTATAAAACTTTAATTATAGGCTGGGGCACGACTTATCATGTTATAAAGGAAGCGCTCCTGAAACAGGGCAGGGATGATGTTTCTTTTCTGCATTTCCAGCAGGTTTACCCGCTTCATCCTGATACATTGAAATATCTGGAAAAAGCTGAGAAAACTGTGATCATTGAGAATAATGCATCTTCTCAATTTGCTAAATTGATTAGGCTCAAAACAGGTTTTGATATTGAACATAAGATATTAAAATATAATGGACTACAGTTTTATGTTGATGAAATACTTGAAGGATTGAAAGAAATAAATATTTGAGGTAAATATCGATGGATAGAAAAGATTTTGATATGACCGCAACGGATATCGCATGGTGTCAGGGCTGCGGTAATTTCGGGATTCTGAATATTTTGAAACGGGTGTTTGCCGAACTTGAAATAAAACCGGAAAACCTTGTTCTGTCAACAGGGATCGGTCAGGCCGCAAAGATACCACAGTACTTTAAGACCAATTATTTTAACGGGCTTCACGGTAGAACACTTCCGGTAGCGACTGCAGTAAAAGCTGTAAATCCCGAATTGACCGTTATTGCCCAGAGCGGCGATGGGTGCAGTTATGGAGAAGGCGGCAACCATTTTATACATGGTATACGGCGGAATCCAAACATTACTAACATTGTACATGATAACAGGGTGTACGGTTTGACCAAAGGGCAGGCATCCCCAACCAGCCACCGCGGATTCAAGACCCCGGTACAGATTGAGGGTACGATGAACGAACCGTTCAATCCACTTGCGGTTGCGATTGCTCTTAATGCTTCATTTGTTTCAAGGGTTTTTATGGGTGATGCTGAAAAAACAAAAGAAGTTATAAAAGCTGCAATTAAACATAAGGGTTATGCTCTTGTCGATGTCCTTCATCCATGCGTAACATTCAATAAAATAAATACTTATAAGTGGTTCAAGGACAACACTTATTATCTTGAAGATTCTTATGATACTTCCGACAGGACTGCTGCTTTTGAGAGGGCGTTGGAAACCGAAAAACTTCCTTTGGGAATATTTTATATAAACCCGGACAGGTCAACACTTACTTTTGAGGAAAATCAGAGATTATACAGGGAAGATAAAACCCCCCTTATTCACAGGGAATTGCAGATGGAAAAACTGAAAGGGCTTATTGACCTTAAAAGGAGAAATTAAAAATGGGAAATGAGTTAAAAATCGGAGATAAAGCGCCTGATTTTTGTCTGCCCGACCAGGACGGAAAGAATGTCTGCCTGAAAGATTTTGCAGGTAAATATTTTGTACTGTATTTTTATCCGAAAGATAATACATCGGGCTGCACACTTGAAGCAAAGGATTTTTCAGACAATATCAATAAATTTTCAGGTAAGAATATTACAGTCATTGGTGTAAGCCCTGATTCTGTATCCAGTCATTTGAAATTCATTTCAAAACAAAACCTGAAGATCGTGCTATTAAGTGATGAGAACAAGAATGTGATACAAAAATACGGAGCATGGAAATTAAAAAAGATGTACGGCAGGGAATACTATGGAGTTGACAGAAGTACTTTTATCATCGGTCCGGACAGCAGGATAGTATTTAAGCAAAACGGAGTAAAAGTTGCGGGACATGTGGGTGAAATATTGAAGCAGTTGGGTGAATTGATCTCTGACTGATTGCGTGTATATTAAAGCTTTATCAAATTGTATATGACTGTATATATTTTATGTATATTTTAGTTTTTTTAAGAAGGATAAAGTAGAGTTATACTCTTTGTCATTCCCTTGAAAAAGGGAATCCAGAAGGGGAGTAGTTTTATAAATATGGATTCCCGATTACTCGGGAATGACACAAAATTTCTTTCGGTTATGGCTAAAAATACAAATTCCTGAAGAACCAATTTAATAATTTTGATCAATAACCAGGGTTTTTAGTGCTTAAGGAAATTTTAAACAGAGAAACCATTGATCTTATCGTCTTTGTCATAGCAGTTCTCGTTAACATTTTATCAATATTAATATTTCTTTCAAGGTTGAAAGATACTAAAAAACTTGAGCATATAGCTGGATTGGTCTTTTGCTCGCTTTCTTTCCCAATTACCGGTATAATCGTTTTTAATATCATCAATCATAGGGAATGGTGGACAGTTGTTTTATTAATTCCCATATTGATTTATATCATATTTGAGTTTTTTCTCGATTACATTTTAAAGCTCGATTTCAGAAACACAAAACTTATCTGGCCTTATTTGACCTTGTATTATTTCGGTTTGATCGGTTTGATGGGATATTCATTCGGGATCAATAAAATATGCGGATTTGTTGTATTATTGTTCTATTTTATTAATTTAACCGTTACAGGTTATGTTCATAGAAAAAAGGCTTTGCATTAAGAAAGTTTATAAAGATTCTTAACGTGTATTTTATTCTCAGAATATTGTTATCTGTAACCTAATGCTCGTCTTAGAGCCTGTACTGTTAGTCTTGTTTGCTGCTGCGGATTAATTCCCGGACCAAAAGGTACGGCAGTATTGTAATAATACATTCTTTCAACAATCCTACCAATGTTTATATTTTTGTAAATATGTAATTGTGGATTTAAATCCATCAGGGTTTCTGTTGCTATTTGTCTTCTAAATGGCCATCTTCCTCTTTTAATAAAAGTAAAAGCTAACATTGGAGTCCAACTTGCAGTGTTGAAATATGGAATTTGAAAAGCTGGCATATGAGTATGTCCAAAAACTATCCTTTTTGCAGGTCCTGCACCTGCAGGAAGACCTGGTGCAATTATTCTACCTGCAGCAATATCATTTGCTGCTTTAATCAGATAATCATCATTATCTTCAATTACCAGTGGTCCTAATTGATTTGCAATCCTTCTTATTAGACGAGGAACAGCGAAAAATTTAAGTAATTTACCCCAGCCTGATAACCTATTATTAATAAAAGCACTCAATTGTTTATAACTCAAAGGTTTAATATTATCAATTAGACAAAACGGAAAAGGACGGTTAAAAAACCTGCTACCGGGATTTGGTTCAATTTGACCTTGAATTTGAGCAATATTTCTTCCAATGCACACAGGATTAGCAGGATTATTATTAAGATTATCCCATTGATGTCCATGTGTTGCGTATGTTTCTAATACAGGATTCCAATAAGCTGCTGCTACATTCCAAATAGGTAATGCCGGTAGAATCCAGTCATGATTACCTGTAATTGCCACTATATTATTTCCCGGGATCTGCCGGAATGCATTAAGAAGACCCAGAAAACCGGGATGAGCGAAACCTGTTCCTCTACCTATCATTTCCCATAGGTCAATAGTATCACCATTTAAAACTAATTCAACTCCTGGTGCGCCACTTTGTTGAGCTTGTCTCATTGCAAACATCAGCGCGCAGGCAAAAAGGGCAGTTTTATCATTCACCGGAGCAACAGGACCTTCATTATGACCCATCATAAAATCGTCGCCTCTGCTCCAGTCACTCATGTGAAGATCGCTTGCAAAAACGACATATTCATGTGAACTGGTATATGTTTGATCTGTTGTATCCCACTGCTCAGGTGGCGAAATATCAACCTGCAAGTCCTCCAAAAGCTGAGAATCAAGGAACAAATCGGAATGAAAAAGATCATTATTTGAATGTCTGTTCATAGTTAAACTCCTATTTTCAAAATCACATCTGTTTCAATGCAAATTTTTTTTTACAATTTAACTGTTCATATCAACAGTACGTTCATGATTTTACTTTCCCTTTACCTAAACATGTTGGGCATGTAAGATTTTCTCTGTAACCAAAAGGCTTACCAAGATCATCATTAGTCACTCCTGAGCCGCCACAAGTTGTACAGGTTCGTTCTGTAGGAATATAAGAACAGTTGTGACCAGTACCGTCTGCATAATATTGATTGCATTTATAACATGTCGGCATTTTTATCCTCTCACAAAATGTTTCAAAATAACCTCTGACATTAAACTACATTTAAGCAATTGAAAGTTAAAAGTAAATTTGAATCTTTTACATCTTTTTTTAATGAGAAAGCGTTTTTCGTAACAGAAGAAAATGGTTGCGTAATATTTACCTTTAATTC
>JBHPGK010000239.1:0-5060 GCA_042570605.1 Candidatus Zhuqueibacterota bacterium | reverse complement strand
TTAGGAAAGTAAAAAAAAATAAATGAAAATAGCAAGCAGGATTTATGTAGAGGAATACTTAATTGTTAAAATGCGGTAGAAATTAAATCTATTCATACCGCAGGGCATCAACGGGATTCGAAGTCGCCGCTCTTAAAGCCTGATGGAATATAGATAAAAATGCAATGATCAGGGCAGTTATTCCAGCTGTAAAAAACACCCATATCTCGATATCAATATGAAAAACATAATTTTGAAGAAATTTATTCATCAAATACCATGAAACGGGCCAGGCAATAACATTTGCCAGCACAATAAGGGAAACAAATTCTTTTGACATCAGCCTGATAATGTTCAGAAAAGTAGCACCAATTGCCTTGCGGATACCTATTTCCTTTGTACGGCGCTCGGCAGAGAACGCTGCTAATCCAAACAGACCAAGACTTGATATAAATACTGCAATACCGGTTATTAAAAGGGTAATATCACCTGTTAACCGGTCAGTCCTGTACTGACTGTCTATCTTTTCATCGAGAAAATTATATTCAAAAGGGCAGCCTGGTGCAAACTTTTTAATCGTTTTTCCTATATAATCTATTGTTTCAGACATGCCGTTTGATCTAATTCTGACATTCATATTAGTTCCGTACCTGCCGGGTATTAAACAAAAAGGCCTGATCTCACCATGGAGCGATTCAAAGTTATAGTCTTTTACAACCCCGATAATTTTTCCGGTATCCCTGCTTTCAGTTGAAGCCGGTGACCGGATAATCTCTTTACCTACAGGATCGGTCAATCCCATTGCCTTTACAGCAGCTTCATTAACAACAAAAGCATCTTTTAAGTCTGAGGAAATCTCTTTTGAAAAAAACCTCCCTTCAACCAATTCCATTTTAAATGTCTCTAAAAAATCATGATCAACCCAGTTATAACCCAGGATAGCAAACTGTTCTGTTTTTTTACCTTCCCATTCTACCCGGGAAGAACTGCCCCAGTATATAAGGTCAAAAGAAATGGCAGATGCACTTTCAATATTGGGATTTTTCAGCAGCTCGCTCTTAAATGATTCATTTTGCCGCGCAAGCTGTCTCGTCATACGGAAAACGAGAACATGTTCTTTATTAAATCCCAGATCCTTGTTGCGAATATATCCAAGCTGATTGAAAATTATTATCGCACATATTATAAAAGCTATTGAAATTGAGAATTGAGAAACAACGAGTATTTTTCTAATAAGAGAAGAACGGGTTTTGGTTCCTGCAAACACGAGACCTTTTAATATTTTGACAGGTTTAAAAGATGAAATAAAAAATGCGGGATAAACTCCGGATAGAAGACCTGTAAACAGAGTAATTCCCAGTATAGAAAGAATAAATTCACCGGAATCAAACAGACCTAACTGAATTCCGAGCATTTTGTTAATAACCGGAAGAAAAATTATTACAAGTATCCCTGCTATGAGCAATGCGACGGTAGATAATAAAAATGTTTCGAGTAAAAACTGCTTAATTAACTGCATGCGTGTGGAACCGACCACTTTTTTTATTCCGACTTCCCTGAAGCGTATTTCAGACCGGGCTGTAGAAAGGTTTACGAAATTAAAACACGCAAGAATAAGTATAAAGAACGCCATTGCAGAAAAAGCATAAACATTTGTAATCGTTCCTCCTCCAAGAAAATTATGCAGATGATTTTCTGAAAAGGGATGGACATAAACAAGAATTTCACGGTCTTCTTTTGTTTTTGGATAATTGTCCATATGTACATGTGATATCTTTTTATTTAGATCCTCGTAAGAACACTCCTTTTGAAGCTGTACATATACGTGAGGACCCCAGTTATTCCAATTTTTCATGTAAGATGGTGCAAGCCTGTATGATAGAAGGAAATCAAACTTGATCGATGAATTTTCAGGAATGCGTACAACTCCCGTCACAGTTAGATCAGCCACATCATTTGCTCTCAGGATTTTACCTATAGGATCTTCATCACCGAAGAACCTTTTAGCCAGGTCTTCAGAAATAACGATGGATGGAGGCATTTCAAAAGCTGTTTCCGGATCACCTTTCAGGAAAGGGAAAGAAAATATATTAAAAAATGATGAATGCACAAAAAAACCGGAAATAAAGAATCCTTTATCTTTGTCGCTCAATTTTAAATCTGTTTTGCCTGTGATCGTAGCATCAACAACCTCAGGATAGTTCTCTTTCAGGAAATCAGCCGTAATACCAGGAACGGCATGACTTTTCCATTCACGGTCTGAATTGGAATAGACCACCCTGTATATCTGGTTTACATTCTCATGGAATTTGTCATAACTTTTTTCATACTGCACCCAGAGCAGCGTGAGCAGACAGCAGGTAATACCGGCAGCAAGTCCTGAAATATTGATCAGAGAAAATCCTTTCTGCCTCCTGATTAAACGTATTGCGGTCTTCAGATAATGTTTAAACATAATTAAGCTCCAGTAAGATTTATTTTTAAAATATGCCGGTACCGACTTAAATATCTGTTTCCAGTACCAGAACCATGCATAAATAATACCGGATTCTTTTCGAATAACATTATAACACTCTTCAAAATCCCCAAGAGATGTAAATTTTCCTTTATCGGGATAAATTTTTGTGAGGATCCATCCGGCAAGTTTTGGCGGTTTTTTAAATTTTTCATCAATGTTCATTAAAGTTTCTCCGGAGTCAGGTTTTCAATCCCATCCCACATAGCGCTTTCAAGCTTTTTTATTTCAACCAGTGCCTCCATGCCGGCAGCAGTAAGTTTATAGACACGTTTGCTCTTACCACCCCTTTCAGGTGTAGGATCGCTAAGAGCCGAATCAAGCAGTCCCTTTTTTTCCAGACGGTCAAGGGGATCATAAACAGCGCCGAAAGACCATTCCTTCCCTGAAACGTCTTTTAACTGGCTGCGGATCGGGACGCAGTAAGCATTATCCCGAAGTCTCCATACTGCAAGCAGAACAAGTTCCTCAGGTCTTGACAATAATTTCATTTTCACCTCTTGATTTTATTTTCTCCGGAAAGTAAGTAATATCATTCACAATGTCAATAACTATTTTCTCCGGAAACCAGGAATTATACCTGCTATACGCAGATCTTTTCAAAAATGTTACATAACTGGTACTCTAAAAGAAGATATTTCTTGCATTTAAGATAAAAATTTTGATTTATAAACTAATCCGGATTTCAACTAAATACACAGGTATTGAATATGTCGCAGGATTTTTTACAAACCACATTTGGTAAAACCGGTCTCGAAGTTCACAGGTTAGGTCTATCGGCAACTTACCGTCCGGGCAAAGATGTCATTTACAGGGCAATTGATGAGGGGATAAATTATTTTTTTGGATTCGGTATAGATACTCATATGAGGAAGACCTTAAGAGAAGTTTTTAAAAACAACAGGGAAAAATATATTCTTGCAGCCGGTGTAAGTAAGTTTTTCTTCTCAGATCCAAATTTACGTAAAAAGCTTGAAACAAGGCTTCGTCAATTCGGGACAGATTATATTGATATATTTTTGTTTATGGGTGTACAGAAAGAGAACCACCTCCCGGAAAGTAAAATGGAGGAACTGCACCGTCTTAAAGAAGAAGGCAAGGTCAGGTTTGTAGGTATATCAACACACAACCGTAAATTTGCCGGAAAACTTGCCACTGAAGGAGCACTTGATGTACTAATGATGAGATATAATGCTGCGCACAGGGGTGCCGAAGAGGAGATTTTCCCTCATCTGAAAGAGCACAACCCCGGAATAGTCAGTTTCACGGCAACGCGCTGGCGGTCTATGCTGAAGAAACCTAAAAACTGGCATGAAAATTTGCAGATTCCAAATCCCGGTATGAGTTACAGGTTCGTACTCTCCAATCCTCACGTGCATGTCTGCATGACGGCACCCTCGAACATAAAACATTTTGAGACCAACCTGCAAGAGATAAAGAAGGGTCCACTTAGTGAAGAAGAAATGGACCTGATGAGAAAGTTCGGAGATGAAATTTACAGATCGAAAAAGAGGTTCCGTTAAAACTCTACTTTAAAACCTGCGGAGAGGTAATGAAAAAGAGAAAAAGTGTATACCTCATCAACGTCCGCACCGCCTTCCAGTATCCTGTATCCTGCTTTAAGCAAAAATTTATCAGTAAGTTTATAATAAAATCCCAGCCACACATCTTCCGCCCTGCCCTGAGGCGCTGCCAGTGCATCACCGTAAATCTGAAACAGCATTTTTTGAGACAGTTTATACTGATACAGAAAATTCAGGATAGGTACAAATCCGGTATCAGGTTTTTCCATTTTTACATCAGTATCTTCGAGCGTAATTCTTGCATGCCTGATCTTTGCAGTGAAACCGATTCCGATTTTTGTTTTCTCAGATTCATGAAAATCATAACGGTACGTCAGCCTGTAAGAATTGAATACATATATTGATCGCAAATGGGTTCCAGTCTGAAAAGTGTGATCCAGAAAAACAACATCTTTATCTATTGTACCGTCCGCTTTAAGCCTGAGCGGTGCAATAAGCAGCGACAGGTTATGCTTTTTACTAAAATTGTACTCTAATCTGATTCTCCAGAACATGGATGGATCTGTTTTTAATTCGTCTGCTATCGACAGCTTGGTACCTCCGCTGCCGGGAATCCGGAAATTATTATACCCGGTATAAACCATTCCGGTTTCGAAATCAACCGATACCTGCGAATATATAGAATTTGTGAAAGCCAATAAAAATATTATCTGCATATAAACAAACTTTTTCAAAGTAACCTCCAAACTTAAATAGCTTTTTAAAACAAAAAATTTTTCTTTTAATTCTTATAACAAATTTTTTGAGGAAATATATCCATCTTCGAATAATAAGATTGCCGCAGTCGCTGCGCTCCTTCGCAATGACAGCTAATTTCGTGACATCCGTTTAAATCCGTCAAATCCGTGTCATCTGTGTTCAATAAATGACAGGGTCTTCCGGGTTTTGTATTTTTACCAGATAGTTATGTTAAAATTATTTTACTCGCTAAAGAAATTTCATCTGCATAATTCTCCTAAAATATAATTACGTTTATCATGTTA
>JBHPGK010000238.1:0-5130 GCA_042570605.1 Candidatus Zhuqueibacterota bacterium | reverse complement strand
TGAAAGCATCACCGGCTGCTGTAGTATCAACCGCTTCTACTTTTCTTGCTGGTACCAATAACGCTTGATCTTCCGCCAATAAGAATGATCCCTGTGCCTGCCCATTTATTGCAGGATTTTTCAAAGGGCGCCCACGGGGAGGCGCCCCTGCAAAATTAATAAAATCACAGGGTCAGGAAGCTCCATTCTTTTGAGAAAGGTACACTGCTCATTAAAACCCAGCCGGTTTTGTGGTCATCCAATTCTGCGAATAATTTAGTACTGTGTCGCAGAAATACTTTCAACAGTAAAAAAAGCCTTTGAGTAAAAATTTAACACAAAGGCTAATATTTGAATTTTTGAAATTCTCAGAAACTTCAATTAGTCGATCAAACTCTCAACAATTTTATTCATGCTTTAAAGTATCCACAGGATTGCAAACAGCAGATTTTATTGTCTGAAAACTTGTTGTAATAAACGCTACAGCTAAGGCTAATATTCCGGATAAAATAAATATCCATACAGTTAATTTAGCGCTGTAAGCGAAATTTTTAAGCCATTTATTTAAAAAGAAATATGAAAAGGGGGCTGCAATTATTAAAGATAAGGCAACAATTTTAATATATTCCTTTGACAACAGAACAACAACGTTTGTCATGGACGCTCCAAGCACTTTACGAATACCAATTTCCTTTGTCCTTATTTCAGACGTAAATGCCGCAAGCCCGAATAAACCCATGCAGCCGACAAATACTGCTATAAACGAGAAAAAAGAGGTTAACTTACCTACTTTCTGCTCTGTCCTGTACAATAATTCTATATTTTTATCAAGAAAAGAATAAGTAAACGGATGATTTCCATTTATTGATTTCCATTTATTTTCAATAAATGATATTGTCTCAGGAATATTTTCAGATTTTATACGGACAGCAATGTTTGTTGGAGAAATTCCCGAAATCTTATACATCAACAGCGGAGTAACTTTATGATGCAGAGATTCAAAATTAAAATCCCTAACAACACCTATAATCATTCTCCTTGTCTTACCCAATATTATTTTACCAATTGGATTTGTTATACCAAGGGCGGAGACAGCAGCTTCATTAATTATCACAGCAGATGAATCGGAAGCTATTTCTTCAGAAAACATCCGCCCCGCAATCAGGTCAATCCCCAGTGTTTCCATATAATCATCATCGGTAAAGGTAACAGAATTTGTTGAAATGACATTTTCATTGTCTGCCCCGATTATATTTGCCGCGCCGCTGGCAAAAGCTCTTCCCGGATATGCGAAACAGCCTGTCAGGCTGATAACTTTTTCATATTTTTTGATTTCATTTTGAAAAGAAAGTGACTGCTTTCCTAATTCCTGAGCATTCTCGACAACTAAAACATTTTCCTTGTTGTATCCGATATTTCTGTTAAGCATGTATTGAATCTGGTTTTTAATTACAAACGTTCCCGTTATCAGGCCCACAGTAACTGTAAACTGGAAAACGACAAGAGTATTTCTTAAAATTTTTCCTTTAGCGCCTTTACTTAATTCTCCTCTCAATACAGAAACTGGTTTGAATCCCGATAGGAAAAATGCGGGATAACTCCCTGCGACAATACCTATAAACAGAGATACTCCAATCAGCCCTGAAATGTCATACAAATTATTGAAAAGTCCGATTTCAAGGTTTTTGTTAATTACCGCATTATACGATGGGAGTATAATAGCCGCTAAAATAATTGCTATTAAAAATGAAATGACGCTTAAAAAGGTTGATTCAAACAAAAACTGCTTGATTAACTGTCCCCTGTAAACTCCAAATGTCTTTCTTATGCCAATCTCTTTTGCCCGGTTTGCAGCACGTGCAGTTGTCAGGTTAACAAAGTTAATAAAGGCCAGTATTAAAATAAATATTGCAGTTAATGCAAATAAATAAACATATTTAACATCTCCATTTAATTGCAGTTCAAATTCAATATGGGATTTCAGATGGATGTCTGTAAGCGGCTGCATGATAAATCTATATCCATTCCCGGAAGCAATATAGTCATCATAATTTATATTTTCATTTTTCTCAAGTTCAGGTTTTAAATATTTTTCAACAAGATGTGGTAATTTTGCTTCAAGAGCATCAGGATCAGCGCCTTCTTTAATAACAATATATGTAAAACAAGCCCAACCTCCTGTCCATCTCCGGCTTGTTTTGCCATAAAAAGAGCTGTATGACAATAGAAAATTATAGTTAAAATGTGAATTTGCAGGGACATTTTCCGAGATGCCGGTAATCATATAGTCCATTGTTCTTCTATAGGCTTGAATAGTTAGAATTTTCCCAATGGCATCTTTAGCATTACCAAAATATTTTTCTGCAATATTTTCGGTAATGACCACAGTATTGGGTTTTTCAAGAACCGTTTTTGGGTTACCCCGTAAAAGATTTATCGAAAATACATCAAAAAATGAAACATCTGCAAACATAATATCCTGTTCGAGAATAGTTTTTTCTTTGTATGTTACCGGGATATTCGCTTCAGAGCCTTCTCTGCCGAAACCTATAGTGGTAAGCCTTACTGCCTTCGCTACTTCCGGGAAATCAGTGAAAAGGGTCTCTGCCAAAGGAATTGCTGTAAGCCCAAAAGTGCGGACTCTTCCGGGGTACTTTCGTTCAAGGACAACACGGTATGTCCGGTCCGCATTTTTGTGAAACTTATCGTAAGACAGTTCAAACCGGACAAAAAGGAATATAAGCAGGCAGCAGGCAATGCCTCCGGCAAGCCCAAAAATATTTATAAATGAATATGTTTTCTGCTTTTTAATATTTCTGAATGCGATTTTTAAATAGTTCTTAAGCATGATAATACTCCACAATAATCTTGATCGAAAAAATGGAATTACAGAGATCAGGATTTGGGTAATAATCCATTTAAAAGCTTTCAATTTCCCCTTTTCAGACTGCAGCAGCGCAAATTCTTCTTCAAAGTCACCAATAATGATCTGTTTCTCATTATTCAGTGCGATAGTTTTAACAAGCCATCTTAATATAAACGGCAATTTTTCATCAAACTTTTTCATTTATTTAACCATATCTAATTCTGACTCTTCAATATTCTGCCATAAAGAATTATAAGTCATCTTCGCAGTTTTTAAAGCTTGTGCACCAAGTGCAGTTAACTTATAATAATTCCTGCTTCTACCTCCACGTTCCGCTAAGGGTTCACTTATTGTTTTTGAGACACATCCTCTTTTCAAAAGTTGATCAAGAGCACTATACAAAGTACCGTAACCATAGAGTTTCTTTGTATCTTCCTCGATCTTTCTTCTGATTGTAACACCATAAGCATTGTCTTTTAGCTTATAAATTGTCAACAGGATTATTTCATCTGCTTTAGACAGGTTGTCCATAATTTCCTTTTTTTTATTTATATCTGATTTCCGTACATATGTAGCTACGTTAGGATAAAACAAAAGTTGCATTACCAACTGATTTTCATCTGATTTCCGTACAAATATTTTCTATATTAGATGCAGTACCCCATTATTCGATTAAGATTAATGCTTATTCAGGCAAAAATGTTCTCTCTTTTTCATCTAAATATCCACAGGATTCTTACCTGCTATTTTAGTGGTCTAACAGCTGACAACACGGCTACACGTTGGATATACATTCAATATCTCATATAAATCGCACAAAACGCACCATTTTACACCATTTTTGGCAGGAATTGGCAGTTGGGGAACTTTCTCCACGCTCAGGTTATAGTTATTCATTATAATGCTATTTAAACTACAGGGTTAAAAAACTCCATTCTTTCGAAAAAGGGACGCTGCTCATTAAAACTCCGCCTTTTTTTGTGATCAACAGTATTTATCACGTGAGAAATAAGGGGACACCATGAGAAATAAGGGGACACCATACTAATTCAAATGACCAATGACAAAATCCAAATGACCAATGAAGGAAAGAGATAACCATGAAGTCACGAAGAAAGCTGCCAGGAATAAGGGGAAATCATACTAATTAATCAATTCTTCAATTTTTCCCAAATTGTATAATCTCTTCAAGTGTCGGCAGTGATGGTTGTGCTCCTAATTTAGTTGCAGAAAAACTCCCTGTTAGGTTAGCGAATTGAACTGCTTCGACTAAAGGTTTTCTCTTTCCCAGAGCATAAGCTAAGGCACCATTGAAAGCATCACCGGCTGCTGTAGTATCAACCGCTTCTACTTTTCTTGCTGGTACCAATAACGCTTGATCCTCCGCCAATAAGAATGATCCCTGTGCCCCCATTGTTATAATTATGTTGGAAACGCCTTTCTTTTTTAAAACTTGTGCAGCCTGCCCTGCCGAAGTTTTTTCCGTAACTTTTATTCCGGTAAGGAATTCGATTTCGCTTTCATTGGGAGTAATTACCGTGATCAAACGAAGTAATTCCTCATCCAACTGCCCGGCAGGCGCAGGATTCAGTATAACCTTCACTCCTGCATCCGAAGCCAGACGTGCGGCATATTTGACAGTCTCTACAGGAATCTCCAACTGAAGGATCATAACATGTGCAGTCACTATTATTTCTCTGGCTGCTTCTACATCCTCCTTTGAGAGTTTGCAGTTCGATCCCGAGGCAACCGCAATACTATTTTCACCTTTTCGATCTACAAATATAAGTGCTGCACCTGATGGATTAGCCTCATCTTTTATAACATAATCTGTGTTAATCCCTTCTTTTTGAAAATTTTGAACTGCCTGTTTTCCGAATATATCTGTCCCGATCCTGGCAACAAGTGTTACATCTCCTCCTAAGCGTGCTGCAGCTACCGCCTGGTTAGCTCCTTTACCTCCTGCAGCCAAAATAAAATCCCCGCCAATAACAGTTTCTCCAGGTCCAGGCAGTCTTTCCATCTTGATTACCATATCGGTATTAGAACTCCCCACAACCACAATTTTCGGTTTCTCCATATCGTTCTCCTGATATAATAACCTCTATAATGATACTCTAAGAAATTTTGTTTTTTCTGAGTAAACTCACCGGTAAATTAAATTTAAATTAAAGGTTTTGCAAGGATAAAATAAAGTATAAGCGGCTATCTGACGATTTACGATTGACGATTTACGATTTGCATTTTATCCGCCGAAGAAAGATACCTCATAGGCGGAACGATTT
>JBHPGK010000237.1:0-5130 GCA_042570605.1 Candidatus Zhuqueibacterota bacterium | reverse complement strand
AAACCATATTTTTACCATCCGGGGACCAGTTTACTTTATGTATTGATGTTTTTGTGTTCTTTAGTTTTACCGGATCTCCTCCACCCACAAGTTTTATCCAGATCTCAAAACCGGTCCAGGTCCCGTCATAAGAATTCCCCCTGTTTGAAATAAACGCAATTTTTGAACCGTCAGACGACCATACAGGTCTTCCGTTATAGGAATCGGAATTTGTAAGCTGTATAAGATTTTTACCGGCTACCTGTGAAAAAATTTGATTAAATGAGAATAAAATTGAAAGAAAGCTAAACACAATTATTTTGCCGGTTTTTTTCATATATATTGTCAAATTATAGATAATAGCTTTATAAATTCAGATTTCGCATAATATTCCGTTTACGCTGGAGTATAACCTTGTTTCAACTCTGATGTTAAAAAATTTCCAGCTTATCCTAATTACCGGTAAATTTTATTCTTATGAATTTTGGTCTGTAAATTCTCCCGTCCGCTGCCATTTTAAAGAAATCAAATGCATTGCAAATATAAGTACGGCGATACCTTACAAATGTTTCAAAATTGAACTACCTGAAAATTGGAATTGCCGTTCTTCAAAAATATTGGAGGAGAACATACAGAAGGCGCGACTGTATGTTCCATAGGTTTGCGCGGGGATACTCAGACTTGTGAGTTTAAAAAGAAAGGACTTGCCAAATCAACATATAGCCAAATGTAAATTAATAAGTTATAACGTATAACCGCAGTCTATAAATGAGTGACTGATCTGCTCAATACCGGATCGATTCGAGAAATTCCATTACGATCCGGTTAAACTCCTCCGGTTTTTCCATGTTACTCAGGTGTGCAGCGCCGGGTATTATAACTTTACGTGCACCGGGAATACTATCTTTATACAAATTCACAAGTTCCAGAATATCGGGCATATCTTTATCGCCCGCTAAAGCCAGTACAGGACACCGGATCTCATCCAGCCTTCCGATCGCAGGAGGATCAAGAACTGCAGCTTTATTAAAAATATCCCACCGGGTTCTGCTTCCGGAAATCATTGACATTATTTTTTCACGTACCGCAGGATCAATTTCGGATGGTTCGCGAAACGGACCTTCAGCCCATGAGCGGACGAATATTTCGGATGCTTTATCATAATTATCGTCATTCAGTGCCTGCGAAACTTCTTTTATATATTGAATTCCTTCTTCACTTTTGGGAGTATTGTATCCGCTCATTCCAGGTCCTGCCAGTATTAGAGCAGACACCCTCTTAGGATGCGCAATCGCAAAATCCGCGGCTATCTGTCCTCCCATTGAAAGGCCGATAACCGCTGCACTATCAATATCAAGCCTGTGGACAAGTACATGAAGGTCATCATGATCAATAAAAGTGGAATCCGCTCCGCCGGACCTGCCGTGACCCCTGACATCATATCGAATAACACGGTATTTTTTTGCCAACAGGTCAAACTGTTGGTCCCACATGCGCAGGTCGAGAAAACCGCCGTGTATCATTATAACAGGACGCCCTATGCCTTTCTCCTCATAATACAATCTGGAATCTTTAAGCTCGATATAACCGGTCTTCAGGACATCCCTGCCTTTAGACACATCTTCAGAGCAACCAAGACCGGTTAAAAAAATGATAATTAAAAGTAAGCGTTTCATGAAATTCTCCTAATGACAAAATTCTGATCATACAACAATAAAACAAAAAATATTTATTGATAATAAATTAAGCAGTAACAGGTCAGTTCATTCTATATCTTCGTCAGAATCTTTCTGATATTTTTGATTGTTATTTAAGGCATAAAATATTAAAAAGCAATTACTTATTTTGCGTTAACCCTCAGGTGGTATTCTCTTCTCAGTTTCATTGTCTTTCGTCTGACCATTTCCCGCATCGATATGATCTTTTTTTCTCTTCCGTGATATATATCTTCCGGTGTGAAATTGTTTAATGATTCATGGTACCGGCTGCGGTTGTACCACGTGCCGGTCTCGTGTTCCAATTCTCCTTGAATATCAGTCTGAATCGATTGTAAGCGGTCTCTTATGATGTTACCTCTTCAGAGTCGATCAGCCGCTTGTACTCCAGAATAAAAAAATCATATTACAATGTCTAATTTCCTGCGATGATGTGCTCCGATATCCAACCTTATTTATTGACATTAAGCCCTTCGGACAGAGCTTTCAAGAGTGCCCAATTTGTGTCTAAATTTTGAAGCCGAAATTTATCGGTTTGCCTGTTTATCTACTTATTTTCTCCAACAAAAAAATAAATCAGCCCGGAATATAGCAGCCCTTAAGGATTCTTTTCACGAACAAGGCGAAATCCTATCGAGTTGGATTTTTCCATAGGCCCGGTACAATGCCGATGCGCGCTCTCCAAACCTTTTGGCGAATTTCTGAAATGTCCGCTGCGTGCCACACGCAAGGCACTTTTTTCTTTTGTTCTCGGATTTTCCCAATAATATTTTTTAGTATTAATGGGATTCTTATATTCTGATCTGGAATAATACTCCGGATCCCACCAGTCCTCGCACCATTCCCAGACATTACCTGCCATGTCATAGAGTCCCCAGGCATTTGGCTTTTTCTTGCCAACAGGATGTGTTTTATCTCCTGAATTACCTCTATACCAGGCATACTCTCCCAGTTTTAACGTATCATTTCCGAAATGAAATACGGTCGTACTTCCTGCCCTGCATGCATACTCCCACTCAGCATCTGTAGGAAGACGATATTTTTTACCGGTTTTGTCAGAAAGTTTCCTGCAGAATTCCTGAGCATCAATCCAGCTTACATTTTCAACAGGAAGATCATCACCAACATTTTCAGAGGGATTACTTCCCATTACAGCCACCCATTCTTTCTGTGTAACCAGATATTTACCTATAAAATAATCATCCAGACTTACTTCATGAGGCGGCTTTTCATCATCTGCATTATTTGACCCCATAATAAATGTACCTTCCGGAATATAAATCATTTCAATATTATATGGAGCATCTTTTATCACCTCTCCCACCTTTACTGAGGAATTATTTGAATTACTGTGCTGACTGTAGGTGATCAGCAGAGAGCATGAAATCAAAATTATGATTAATAAGACAAAATGTTTTTTCATGGATTTTTCCTTATTTTAATTCATCCGGTTTTAACTCTTCTATCACTTTTGCATCCACCCAGTAAATATGCTGTCTTCTTTTTGCCGGTACATTCGTTAGCTGTTTTAACTCCTTCAGAGTCAAAGGATTATCTTGAAGTTCCGTATTTTCTATCCTGTCGCTGGCAAAGAACAAGTATTTTCTATCAAAAGAAACAAAAGGGCGTCTCTCGTCATAAGTGGAGTTCACTCTTTCTCCCAAATTCAGAGGTTTCATCCAGTTGCCATTTTTATCGCGAAAACTTATCATTAAGTCATTTGAACTATTATTATCTTCAGGATTCTCCCAATCGTAAATAATATAACTTTCATCAGGAGCTATATAAGGATGGCTGCCGCCTTGGTCGTTGATTGCATCACTCAATCTTTCCGGAGATGAATACTTTCCATTTTCGTATCTACTCATATAAATAACTCCATTCATTCCATCCGGAAACAAAGTAAAATAAAGATTACCATTAGCCGCTGCTGTAGGAAACATTGCGGTTCTTCTTCCAGTGAAGCCTTTTCCAAAATCAATTTCTTCCGGTTCATTCCACTCCCCATTCTGTCTTTCAACGTACCATATATATGTGGATGAACTATCAGGAGGATTTGCCCAGTTTCTATATGAATTAAAATAAATTCTCTTCCCATCAGGGCTGAAAAATGGATACCGTTCCTGGAGATCCGGATTAAATGAAAATTCAGCTGGTTCAGTCCAGTGTCCATTTTCCATGTGTGCATACATAATGAACCATTTTTTTAGCACTCCTGTTTGCTGCTTATAATTGCTTCCCCCCGGAGTATAAAATGTATAACAACATTCCATCTCGTCCGGTGAAAAAGTTATACTAAGTTCACGATTGGCACATGAAAGTAAACTCGGCGCAAAGATTTCGGCTTTCATTCCCTGTGGTTTCTGGCCTAAATATGGACCGGTTAACTTAGCAAATTTCAATTCGTTTTTCGGATTAGTTTCTTTATTCTGATTGCAGGAGACCACCATTACGCCTAAAATTAAAATAATGCTCAGTACGTTAAAACTATCTTTCACAATTTTTCCTCAGTCAGTTTTCCAGAATAAATTCCCCTAAATATCCTTACCTATTTACTATTTTCCAATTCAAATATCATTTCAGCATAATAATAATTAGTTGGATCTATATTAAGCATTTTCTTACAAGCTTCAACAGCAAGATGATTTTCCCCTCTTTTTGTAAATATTATAGCCTGATAGTATAAAGGCCGTGTTGAATTTGGAAATATTTCTTCATACATTTTCAATATAAGTATCGCTTCATCATATTTTTCTTTTTGCCGATATTCTGTTGCCAAAGAAAGTAGATCTCCTTCCCAGATGAAGTAGTTCTCATTTCTGTTTTTTAGAAACTGATCTTCAAACTTATTTAAGGCATCCTGCACGTTCGATGCTGCAATCATTTCTTTTAAACTAACAACAGCACTCTTTTTTTGCAATTGCTCATTCCGCATGGTTTTCAGAGAATCATGAAACGCAATAAGGTCTTTACCGGGCAATACACCAACATGATATGCAACAACACTTTTTATTTCACTATTGCTTTTAACTATTTTATCCAGACAGCCAATCCAGATTCCAATATCAGATTTTGAAGTCACTCGCTGATATCGATCATTTGGAAAAATAATATCTCCCATAAAAACAACGCTCTCATCAGGAATACTTATTATTATATCATTATCCGAATGAAATTCCGGTCCGAAGTAGACAAGTTCAATTTTCAAATCCCCCATATCAAGTGTAAGCCCGTCAGTAAATGTTATTGTAGGCAGAGTTAACTTGTAAGTAGTTTCAAAGTCATTACACTCTTTGCCGGATAAATAAATCGCATCTCTTAATTCTTTATAAATTTCAGAATCTTTTACCAGCGTCTCTTTTAGTCTGTTTCTGATTTCATTTCTCTTTCTTGTTCGCTGAACATATGCTTTGATCCCTGCCTCTTCTGCATCCTC
>JBHPGK010000236.1:0-5183 GCA_042570605.1 Candidatus Zhuqueibacterota bacterium | reverse complement strand
CATCAGTAGTCAGTCTCCAGTAGTCAGTAGTCAGACATCAGTTTTCGGTTATCAGCAATTGGCTACCAATAGTCAGTTGTTCCGCCGGAGGCGGATCTACCTCCGGTAGACAGTCTCCAGTCTATAGTTATTAGTGGTCGGTCGTTGGTAGGGGCGAAGCATTTAATTCTGATAAATCATGCAAATTAAACACTCAGTTTTAAATGCTTCGCCCTTACGTATGTTGCCAGTTGTCCGTTATTCCGCCAGAGGCCATCCAGAGGCGGGCAGGCGGATCTACCTTAGGCAGACAAACCCGCCCCTACAAAATTATTCTCAGCGTTTTTGTGGTCTCTTTTAGACAAGCCGGCTTGTCCCACCAACGGCGGTTGGCGGCATGCCCCTACATAATTAATTCTCAGCGCCTCTGTGCCTCTGCGGTAAAATTAGAAAGGGCGGTTGAAAAACCGCCCCTACATTTTTTATTGGATTTTTGATATTTTTATTGCGGCTTATTTTATGTATTCGTTATACCTTTTTTCCAGGTCGGGTGAATCCATTGTCTCCATAAGGTATTTGACATAATCAGAGCCTGTAGCGCCCGTATCACGTCCGGTCATGACCAATTTTTTCTCAAACTGACCGCAGATCTCAAGTGCCATTTCAAGTTTTGTTGCCTTGTCTTCGTATCCAAGATGCCTCAGCATCATAGCCCCGGCTTTTATCATACTGCACGGGTCGGCATATTTAGCCCTGCCTTCTGTAACCATACGTGGTGCAGAGCCGTGAATTGCTTCGAACATCGAGTATTTTTTACCAATATTCGCACTGCCTGCTGTACCGACGCCGCCCTGGAACTCAGCAGCTTCGTCAGTCAATATGTCTCCATACAGGTTCGGAAGAACAACAACTTTAAACTGAGAGCGCCGGTTAGGATCAATCAACTTTGCAGTCATAATATCGATATACCAGTCATCCATTTCTATATGCGGGTATTCTTTAGCTATATCCTGCCCGATCTTCAGGAATTTACCGTCGGTTGTTTTTATTACATTTGCTTTTGTCACAACCGTTACCTTGTTGATCTTGTTTTTATGTGCATATTCGAATGCCAGTCTAATTATTCTTTCAGCTCCCGGTGAAGTAATAACTTTAAAATCAAATGCTACATCTTCATTAACTTCCACACCTTCGCTGCCGAGAACATACTCTCCTTCGGTATTCTCTCTGAAGAAAGTCCAGTTTATTCCTTGTTTCGGTACTTTAACCGGTCTTACATTTGCAAAAAGGTCGAGCTCTTTTCTCATTGCAACGTTTGCACTCTCAATGTTCGGCCAGGGATCACCCTTTCTCGGAGTAGTGGTAGGTCCCTTAAGTGTTATGTGGCATTTCTTTATCTCTTCCAGCACATCATCCGGTATAGCTTTCATAACTTCCGCTCTTTTTTCAATTGTCATTCCTTCAATCGTCCTGAATTCAATTTTACCGCTGTCCAGTTCATCTTTCAGGATGTGTCTTAATATCTTTTCAGCTTCCTCAGCAATAAAGGGTCCGATCCCGTCGCCTCCCAATATTCCTACTATAATAGGTTTGATCTCAGAGTAATCAACCCAATCCGCATCTTTTTTGATCCTGTCCGAACGCTCTATCTGCCTTCTGACAATAGCCTCAAAATGCTTTACTGCTTTTTCTACATTCTGTTCACTCATATCGTCTCCCAATATGTTTTGAATGATTCATATATATTTTATTTTATTTTTAATCGATGACAATATCGCCGTGTTTTTTAATATGGGCAACAAGTCCGCCGTCATTTAATATCCCGGTCATTGCCTTAGGTAATGCAGGGAAAGTCAGCTCAAATCCTTTTGTAACATCCTTTAATATTCCCGTTTCAAGATCGACTTCGAGTTCGTCTCCTACATCAATTTTATCGGTATCCACCTCTATAACAGGCAGACCAACATTAATGCAGTTTCTGAAAAATATTCGTGCAAATGATTTAGCGATAACAGCACTTACACCAGCAATTCTGATAATTGTCGGAGCATGTTCCCTGGACGAACCGAGACCGAAATTATTCCCTCCGACAACAAAATCGCCGGGGCTCATTTTTGATGCAAACTCAGGATCAGCATCTTCAAGGACATGTTTTGCCAGCTCCGGTAAATTCGAACGGAGATGGAAGAGCCTTCCCGGTGCTATATGATCGGTTGATATATCATCGCCAAATTTCCATACTTTTCCTTTAAGTGCCATATTCTTTCCTCTTTAATTTTATAAAAATTCTCTCGGATCTGTTATTTTGCCCGTAATTGCCGACGCAGCGGCAGTTGCAGGTGATGACAGGTAAATAAATCCTTCGGGATTGCCCATTCTTCCTTTGAAATTCCTGTTTTGAGTTGACAAACATATTTCACCGTCCGCAAGTGCACCCTGATGAACACCTACACAGGGACCGCAACCCGGATTATTTATCGATGCTCCAGCATCGTTAAATATATCGAGCAGCCCGAGTTTCAAAGCTTCACCGAAAACAGCTCTTGAAGCCGGGACAACTATTAACCTTGTATCAGGATTTACTTTTTTGCCTTTGAGCATTCCGGCTGCGATCTGAAGGTCTTCGATCCTGCTGTTCGTACAGGTACCTATAACGACCTGGTCAACTTTTACGTCACTGACTTCAGATGCTTTTTTTACAATGTCAACTTTATGCGGCGCAGAAACAACAGGTTCGATCTCTGAAGCATCGATATCATAGACCTTTTCATACACAGCATCCTTATCCGGTTTCACCTCCCTGTAGCAGTTACCGCGTCCAAGGCTTTCCAGAAATTTTCTTGTTGTTTCATCAGAGGCAATAAGCCCTGCTTTCCCGCCTGCCTCCACAGCCATATTGGAAAGCACCATTCGTGATGAAAATGTCATATTCTCAACGGTTTCGCCGCCGAATTCCATCGCTTTATAAGTAGCGCCGTCTGCACCTATCATGCCGATAATATAAAGTATCAGGTCCTTCGAATATACACCTTTAACAAATTCCCCGGTAACATTAAACCTCAAAGTTTCCGGTACTTTAAGCCATGTTTTGCCGAGCACCATCGCAACAGCAACGTCAGTCGATCCCATACCGGTTGAAAATGCAGCCATCGCACCGCCTGTACAGGTATGCGAATCGGCTCCGACAAGTATATCCCCGGGGCAAAGGATCTTCTCCGATACAACCTGATGACATATACCATCGCCTATATCGGAAAGGTATGCTCCTGTTTTTTTCGCAAATTCACGCATAAATTTGTGATCGTTTGCCAGTTCCTTTCTCGGCGTTGGTGATGCATGGTCGAGGAACAGCATGGTTTTAGCCGGATTTGCAAGTTTTTCAATGCCCATTTCCATGATCTGTCTTATAGCAAGTGGACCGGTTCCATCCTGAACCAGCGCTGCATCAACCCTGGCGATAGTTAACTCACCGGCTTTTACGTCTCTGCCGCTGTGTTCGCTGATAATTAATTCTGCTAATGTTTTTCCCATAATCACTCTTCCGTTTTTTTATTCTTTGTTAATTTTTTCTCTAATTTATAACTTTTTTTGGTTTAATCAAAAGATAATTTACCATTTTTTGTGGCGAATCAATATATAGCTGTCGAGCTGGTTAGCTGTTAACTCCATGAGATTGCTTCGTTGCTTCGCGCCTCGCAATGACAGTTTTGCATACCGGCTTGCAGGACGTCATTCTGAGCGTTAGCGAATGAATCTCATTGTTTTTTACAATCCGTACATTCATCAGTGGGATTGTTTTCCCGGTGTAATCCAGGACAAGCTGTTGCTTCGCGCCTCCGCAATGATATAATGTGCTCTATGGCCACACCCTATGCCCTTTGCTCTATGCCCTCTGCTCTATGCCCTCTGCCCTCTGCGCCATGCACTATGCCCTATGCCCTACGCTGTTTCCTCAAAATCTAATCAAAGAACCTGCACCTGCAGACATAACCGAGTAAATCAGCTGTAATATTATTATTACAGTTAAACTCTTTTTAAATTCGAATTTGTAAATGATTGCGAATCCTATTGCCACCAGTACAACCTGCCATGCAGAAAACAGTCCGATATGTGATAAGAACCTGTATAGAAAACCGCCCGAACTTTCCGGATCAAGGAATAGTGCAAGGTTCATTTGAATATCGAGTGAATTCCTGGAATGTGCAAGAAATGTTGTCAAAAGAAAATTAGGTATTGTCACAAGGCTTGTATAAATATACATGACAAAAATATTTCTGAACCGTCCTTCTCCTCCAAGTACAACATTTCCTGTAAAATATAATACACCTGCCACGATAAGATATACCAAAAGCGCCCCCACAATTACAGTTATAAAATTCACATATACCAGGGGAGGCTCAAAAAAATCACCAGCAGTTGCGATCTGGCTGTCTTTTTGTTCTTCACTTAACACTTCACTCATTTCAATCTGTTTTATTCTTGCTTCAACCAGAAGGTCTTTATTGACCAGTTGAAAACCTATTGAAGTCAGGACAATAATGATAAATACGGCAATCCATGTTGGATTTCTATCAATACCCTGAAATGCCTTTGTCGGTGAGGTAAATACATTAATTATCCAATCAACAATGCCCATCTTCTTCTCCTCGGTTGAAGGAGTCGTTTGAACCTCTTCAGGGCTTACAGGTTCTTTCTGATTTTTCTCCATTTTTTAATTTCCTTTATTTTCAAGCTGTCGAGCTGTTTAGCTGTTTAGCCCTCCATGTCACCCTGAACTTGTTTCAGGGTCTCCCAAATAAGAGAGGGGATTGCATATAATGTCCTGCAGTAAGCGGTGGTGAAAACCACGCCGGAGACGGACACGCGGCAATCTCATAGAATTATCACTTCGTTGCTTACGGATTGCTTCGTTGCTTCGCGCCTCGCAATGACAGAATGCCGAGCTCTTTGCCCTTTGCCCTTTGCTCCATGCGCCATGCTCTTTGCTCCATGCGCTTTGCTCCATGCGCTTTGCCCTTTGCCCTTTGCCCTTTGCCCTTTGCGCCATGCTCCTTAGCTTCTCAAGTTCTCAAAAATTTTCCTTGCTTTCCACCTGTATACAAATATTATCAGCGATGAAGCTGTAATTATCAATAAGAAAAGACTTCCTGCCAGACCGATAAACGGTGAAAAGAAAGAGATCATTGTAAGCAGGCTTCCAAAAC
>JBHPGK010000235.1:0-5228 GCA_042570605.1 Candidatus Zhuqueibacterota bacterium | reverse complement strand
GAATTTATTATGAAATACAGACAGCTTTATTTTAGAATATTCCGCATCTTGTTGGATTATCTTATAATGGTTGTGGGATTCAACTTATCATTCTATGTTATTTACCATAATGATCCACAGACCTTAATATCAGTTTTGGCTCATCCATATTTTAAATTCTCTCTTATTTTTTCGTTTTTTGGGATATTAACCATAGAAAACACAGGTTTGTATCAAGTAAAACGCAATTTTGATAATATTGATATATTTTTCCTGATACTTAAAGCAATGATTTTTACTACAATATTAGGGATGATCACAAGTTTTATCGTTCAGGATAGTCTTCTTAGAAATACATCCCATCGATTTCCCGGCTCAGTTATTATTCTCTCTTTGATAATTAATCTGTTTTTTCTGACTATTGCTCACAGGATTTCCAGAATATTAATTAAATACTTCAGGAAAAGAGGTATCGGCTTAATAAAAGTATTGATCGTTGGTATTGGCAAAGTGGAAAAAGAGTTCTGGAAAGTGGTCAGTTCGAAAGAAGATCTGGGATATAAAGCAGTTGGGTTTCTTGTGGAAAATAAAAATGATATCCCAAAAAGCTCTAAGCTGAAAAAACATATTCTTGGTTCAATTGGAGACCTTGAGAAGATCGTCAGGAGTATGAATGTTGATGAAATCGTATTGGCGAATCCGACTGTTTCAAAGGAGGGTGTACTAAAGATCAGGCATGAATGTGACAGGCTGGATCTCACCCTTTCAATAATTCCAAACATATATGGAATTATGACACATGCATTCGATGTATATGAAGTGGAAGATATTCCGCTTTTCAGAATTGAAGATAAAATATCACTCAAGTTCAATATTTTATTAAAAAGGACAATCGATTTTATTCTTGGAACGCTGTTCGTTTTAGTCTTTTCTCCTGTTTATGCTTTAATTTCCCTGATGATAAAGTTAGATTCAAAAGGTCCCGTAATTTTTAAGCAGGAAAGACTGGGTAAAGGCAAAAAACCGTTTTATATTTATAAATTCAGGACCATGGTCAGAAATGCGGAAAAACTCGGGCAGGACCTGGAGCATTATAATAAAACTATTGATCCGATGTATAAAATAAAAGATGATCCAAGAATAACAAAGGTAGGTAAATTATTAAGAAAATACAGTCTTGATGAGCTGCCACAATTTTTTAACGTTATTAAAGGTGAAATGAGTCTGGTCGGACCAAGACCATGGATACCTGAAGAGATCAAAGAGACAAAATTCTGGCAGTTTAAAAGATACGAGGTAAAACCCGGGATCACAGGATTACCTCAAATCAGCGGCAGATCAGATCTGCCTTTCAGTAAAGTAATAGAATTAGATATATTTTATATGGAAAACTGGTCAATATGGCTTGATTTCAAAATATTAATAAAAACCCTGCCGATCGTTTTATCCGGAAAAGGAGCATACTAAAAAACATTGTTATAATGCTATTCTTACCTCGATTACTTAGTAATGTACTCAAAAAGATATTTCTTATTATATTGAGTGTTTTTGTATTCAGCGGGACCTCATTCTCTCAAAGTAAATGGTTCGATACAGGAAAGGATTATCTCAAGATCTTTATTTATGATGAGGGTATCTGCAGGCTGGATCACGCTCTTTTATCCAAATATATCGATAATATCAATTCAATTGATCCTTCTACATTTAAAATATTAAACAAAGGGAACCAAATACCCATATTTGTATCAGGTGAAAGTGATAATAGTTTTGATCAGGCAGATTATATTGAATTTGTCAGCCACAGACACAGCGGTGAGGAAACATATTTCGACCTGTATTCATTTTACAATGTTTACTGGCTTACGTGGGGTGATGATGATGGATCAAGAGTTAATATTTTTGACTCATCTCCGGTTTCTGTATCAGATACAGCCGATTATTATTTTGATACGCTTCATTATGAAACAGAGACATTCTATCATGCCGGATCGTCCTCTTATGAAACGCAAAAGACCTCGTACGGTGAAGATGAAGGATGGTATATAGGATTATTATATCCTGACCAGTCTTTTAACGTCGATTTCAACATAAATGATATTGCGGCAGTAAACCAGGGTGAGTTTACATTGGATATTCTTCTCAGGGGGATAACATTATATGATAATATGGGCACTGATCATTTTATCAGGTTTTATGTTAATGATAATTTTATAGGTGAAAGACAATTTGCCGGACTGATTGATACATTGTTTAATTTTAACGGCAGTATTTCTCTTTTGAACGAGGGAGAAAATGTACTTAAAATAACCTCTGTAAAAACAACGGATGAAAATGATGTTATACTTCCGGACTGGTTTGAACTTACTTATCCGAGACTTTATAATGTAAGTGACCGTAAGATGAAATTTAGCAGGTCTGAGAATAATTCAAGCTATATCGAATTTTCAGGATTGGGAACAGATAGGCCGGTTATATATAACTATGAAGGGGATATAAAGCTTACGGATTTTGTAACTGAACAGGTTGGAAGTGAATATAATATTAAGTTCCGGATACCCGATAATTTCAGGACTTTTTATATTTTTCAGCCTGACGGCATCATTATTCCGGATTCTCTTAAATCAGTGATTTTTTATGATTATTATAATTCAAATAATTCAGGAGAATATGTAATAGTTACTCATAAAAATTTTACAGAAGCTGCAGAAGAACTAGCCGATCATAGAGGCAATGACCTTGCGGCTTTCGTTGCAGATATTGAAAATATTTATGATGAATTTAATTATGGCATACCGAGCCCATACGCGTTACGGGAATTTTTTGAAACATCTGTTAATAACTGGACAGTTCCTCCCCGATATGCAGTCCTGATAGGTGATGCTAATGTTTATCAGTGGGGTGAGTCAAACTTTATCCCTTCTTATGGATATCCATGCAGTGACGGCTGGTTTGTCAGTACAGACGGTGGAAATGATATTATACCGGATATTATTATCGGCAGGATACCTGCTAAAACCAGTGATGAAGCACAAAATTTTGTAAGTAAAATTAAGGAATATGAATCTTCAGGTTTTGAAAAATGGAATAAAAACCTGACCTTTCTAAACGGCGGCGCAAACGATTATGAACAGAATACTATTCTCAGAAACAATACCAAACTGGCAAACAATTACCTTGCCGGTTTTCCGTTTGGCGGATATATAAAATCATATAATAAAACTGCAGAAGTTGTTATCGAGTATGGTTTTTCCGAAGATATTGTAAATGATATAAATACCGGTACGCTTTTGATCAATTCATTTGGTCATGCAGCTCATCAACGATTTGATATAGATTTTAAAGATCCCGGGGACCTGCAGAATAAAGGTAAATACCCTCTTATAGTAAGCTGGTCCTGCAGGACGGGACAGTTCAATGCACAGCAGATAAACAGCTCTGCAGAAAGTTATACCCTCATCAGCGATAAAGGGTGTATAGGTTATATTGGCACGACCGGATGGGGGAACCTGCAGATAGACGAATTATTCAGTACATTTTTCTTCGGAAGTCTTTTTACAGATGCCGGCAGCAATCCTGCAGTTGCATTAAATGCTGCAAAAGATTCTTTAATGAAAACACCATTTGCCGGGACTCAGAGTGTAATTAATACAATATTACAGTATAATTATATAGGTGATCCCTATTTGAAATTAAAGGTCCCTGAAAAGGTTGATTTTTCACTTGAAAAAGTACCTGAAACAGATATTGAACTGCCGACAGAGTCAGTCGAGACTCTGAAGACAAATATTTTTATACATAATTACGGCATTCTATCTGCTGATTCGGTAACTTTGAAGATAGCTGTAAATAATCCCGAAAATCAGCAAAAAACTGAATATATCAAATTCCTGTCGAAGTTTTTCATCGATACGGTTGAATATGACTGGGAAATTTCCGGAATCCCCGGTGAACACACAATTGATATTACGATTGATCCATTTAATGAGATTACTGAACTTTCTGAAAGTAACAATATCAAGGTGTTCAAAAAAAGAGTGTTTAAAAAAAGCCTTGTTATTGAAAAACCGATGAATTATTCCATTTTGCATGAGAATAATGTTGAATTTGTAGTTTCTCTTCCAAAGAACATCTTTGCAGAAAAAAGTCTCATATATTTTGAGGTTGATACTACAGATACATTTGAAAATCCCCTGATTCAATCAGGTGCAGTTGAAGAAGGAAATATCACTACGAAATTTAATGCTGAAATAAACCTCGACCATCAGGTTTATTTCTGGAGAGCACGCACTGAATTAAATGGTGAATATTCTACCTGGGTAAATGGTGTTTTTTATACGGATTTTTATAACAGCCTCCAGGGCGACCTCATTTTTACAAATAAAATATTCGGATTTTGTGAAGGAGACAGTGTCAAAATTGATGATGACGTTACACTGGATAAAAAATATATAAAATTAAATGTAAATTCAGCAGGGTTTGTGGATGGAGATGCTGCAAGTATCATTGTAAATAATGATGAGGTGAAAATCGAATTATATGACTCTACTGCTGCAGTTTTAACGGTGGGGATAAAAGTTGCAGTAATAGACAGTGCCGGCAGAGTTTCCAAAACATCCTGGTTTAATACTTACAGCTATTCTTTACATTCGGATGGTCTCATAAATTTTTTGAATTCAGTAGAAACAGGAAAAATCGTACTGGCAGGTATAAAGGATACCGGTTCCAGATATCTCTCAGCTACAGCCAGGCAAGCACTGCAGAGCATCGGTAGTCAATATGCTTTTGATATCGGTTTCAGGCAGTCATGGGCTATAATCGGCAGAAAAGGAGCAGCAGCAGGTACAGTTATTGAGGAATTAAAACCTGCAGGTGAAGGAAGTGTTTCATTATTTGACAGTATTGCTGTTTTTTACAGCTCCGGAACTGTAGAATTTCCTCAATTTACCGGAATCACTGAATACAGCAGTCTGAAATGGTCGGAAGGGGATAATATAAGTTTCTCAGTACTTGGGTATAAAAAGGATGAAAGTCAATGGGTAACTGCTTTAGATAACCTTGAATCTCCTGCAGGATCTGATCTGTCAAGTATAAATACCGGGCTATATTCCAGAGTTAAATTAAAAGCAGATCTGTTTAAAGATCAGACAACAATGCCATTATTGGACAGGGTTTTGATTTCAGCTCAAAAAGCGGGTGATGCCGTCACTAATTTCAGCCTTATTCAGACTGAAAAGGATACAGTTCTGGAA
>JBHPGK010000234.1:0-5231 GCA_042570605.1 Candidatus Zhuqueibacterota bacterium | reverse complement strand
GGAGAAAAATACAGTCCACCCCGGTGAAACGCGCGGTAAGTCCGGCAGAATTAAGCATGCTGAACAACGAGATAAACCGCCTGGAAATGAATATTATGGAAATGCAGGATATGGCTTTTATCGGCGGCCAGGATAAAGTGGACAATAAATGCATGGAGATTGTAGGAGATCCCGACAACCCGAATGCCGGAAATATAATCCGGGACCTGAGAGAATTGATTGACGCCGATATTTCAAAAGCACAAAAAGGGCTTTCTGAATTTCAACAGATTTTTGGCACCTATTTTAAAGATGCTGTTTTTAAAATGAGCTCTATTGAACCGATAAAACTGGAAGATCTTCCCGTAACGATTCTTGACCGTTACAGTAACAGATCAAGAGACAAGTTTATAGCAACCGTTTATCCGTCAGGCAATTTGTGGGAGCATAAAGAACTGCTCGACAGGTTTGTTGACGATATGGACCGGGTAACTGAAAAAGCGACAGGTGCCCCGACATTAACGGTCGCTTTGGTGAGAATTTTTGCCCGGGACGGACGGAATGCAATAATATTGACCCTGTTTATTGTCTTTTTACTGTTATGGATTGATTTTCGAAATTTCCGGTATGCGTTAATGGCAATGATTCCGCTTGCGTGCGGTGTTTTCTGGATGGTAGGAGCTATGCGCCTGTTCAATATGCAGTTTAACATGATGAACTTGATGGGGCTTCCATTGATCATCGGTATCGGTATTGATGACGGAGTACACGTTATTCATCGCTGGCTGAATGAAGGGACAGGAAAAATCAGAACTGTATTTTCCAGCACCGGGAAAGCGATTTTTCTTACATCATTGACAACCATGTTCGCTTTCGGATCGCTGGGATTTTCGATCTTTCGCGGATGGGCATCGTTTGGAATAACACTCGCAATTGGCGTGGGAGCCTGCTTTCTGGCTTCGGTTGTCATTTTACCCGGACTTCTCGGTATGATAGATAAATATAAGAAAGATTAAAATTAATAATAATACACAGCAAAAACTTTAAAGGGCAGGTTATAATACCTGCCCTTTTTTTTCATAAAAATCTTGACACCCGCCGTAAAATTATATATAATTCATCTTTAACATTAGGTTTTAGTGTGTCACGGAACGGTAATTCGACCTGGTTCATTATACTTCCGTTACACCCCAGATAATAAATGCCGCAGTATTATTTAGTTTAACCGGGAGGATGTGAAATGACCGAGAAGTATAACAGTAAATTGATGGTCGTAATTTCTGACCTTGATAAAATGGGAAAAAGTATGAAAAAGGAAATGGATGTTCTTAAAGGAAATATGAAAGAAATGAATAAAAAGATGGACCAGATATTAAAAAGAATGAAATAATTTTTCCCTGCTGTCGAAGGGATTATTCACCTTCGTCAATTCAGGAGTTGAGGTGCCACGAAGTGGTCACTTCGTGAAAAGAACACCTCAACAGGCGCAACAGGATAATTAAAGGAGATATGCCATCGGCATGTCTCTACAATTTTAGGAACTGAAAAGGATTTTATTCACGGATATTAAATGAAAGAGCGGTATCTTCAGTATCGCATTGATTATACCGAGCAGGGTAAAGACGCAGCATGCTGCGTCTCTACATTAAATATTTTCATTGTGTTCTCTGTGGTTTTTCTGCAAATTTTAAAAAATAAAAGGATTTAATAATATGACTGAAATAACTGCAAGATGCGGTTACCGGTGTGACCTGTGCCTTGCGTTCAGGAAACATGTTAAAAGCGAAAAAGACAGGAAAAGGTTCAAGGACGGGCTGTTTAAATTCTACAATTACAGGATTAAACTTGAGAACTGTTACTGTGACGGGTGTCTGGCTGATGAAAAAGATCCGGAAAATAAACTGATGGATCAAAACTGCAAGATCAGGCTTTGTGTGATGGATAAGAATATAAAAAACTGTGGTTACTGTGATGAGTATCCCTGTAGTAAGGTCAAGTCAAAATTCATTGATTTTGAAAAAGTGGCGGCAAAACAGGTTGAGAAAATTTCCGAAGATGATTATGAGAATTTTATTTTGCCCTATGAAAACCTGTTACATCTGGATGAAATCAGGAAAGTTAAGGGATTGGAGTAAAAAATTGATGTGTCATGGAATGGTCTTTAAAACCCGGATTTTGAGACGCACTGCCGAGCGTCCTACATTAATTATTTACTCTGTGAACTCTGTGGTTGTATGTTTTTTTGAGAAATTTCGTTACCTTTTCCGGAAAATAATGTCTTTATTATATAGGGGAATTATTGTCTGTAATTGACTGACATCTGCACAATCAAAAAAACCACTACAGGAGTAAAACAGGTATGAAAAAAAGAAAAATATGTTTTTTTACTCTGGTATTCGTTTTGCCAATCTTCATCTATATATTTAGCTGCAAATCACCCTCAAAACCGGAAAATGTCGTTTTATACGTTGATAAGGAATCCGTTGCCGACGGTTTCGGAGATCACAATGGGACAGCTTCTGAAAAAGAACTGGAATTTATTGATAATTACCTGATATCTAATAATGAGGCATGGGGAATAGGTGCTTTCCCTCTCAGTTACAGGAATTCAACGGCAGTCCCTGCTGACACGGTTCTGAAAGTATTTAAATCCGCAAACCTTTGGGGACCGTATGAAAGTGAATATGATCTGAGAAGAGAATTTGTCGGGATGAGTTTCAGTACGCCGAATGTGGGTGTTTATGTAATACGGTACTCAAAAGAATACTATATTTACAAGTTTTTCCATTCCCCCGGACCCAGGATAAGTTTAAGCCAATGGATCGATATCCGGATAAAATAGAATTTGAAAATTCCTGAGTAAATGGCAAATAATATTGAAATCAAAGCAAGAATCAATGATTTTAATAAGATAATAGAAAAGGTAGAACAGATACATACAGATGGACCGGTTATTTTAGAACAGGAAGATATTTTTTACAGGTGCCCTTTTGGAAGACTTAAACTCAGGATTTTTAAAGATAAAAATTCCGAATTGATCTACTACAGACGCCCGGACCAAACCGGTCCCAAAAATTCGCTTTATTATATTTTAAGGATAAGTAAACCTGAACTGGTAAATAGTCTTTTGAGTGTTTTCCCGGGCAGAAGAGGAGTCATAAAAAAGACGAGAAAGGTCTATTTTGTTGAAAATACCAGAGTTCATCTGGATGAGGTGGAAAACCTGGGAAAATTTCTGGAACTGGAAGTTGTTTTAAAACCGGGCAACTCCGCAGATGAAGGCATTAGAACAGCTGAAAAACTGATGGAACACCTCGAAATTAACAAAGAGAATTTAATTGATAAGGCATATATCGATCTGTTAAAATAGTGTACACGAGAGCAGGAAAAATAGTTTGGTAACTTAAAAATGAAGAAAGAAAATTTTGAAGGTTTTTTCTTAATAATAATCTTCTCATGTATATTATTTTTTTCGGGATGCAAATCACCTACTGAAGAGAATAAAGATTTTTCATATATTGATGAGAATTCCCTTGCCGACAGCTTTGGAAATAGAGATGGTATTGCTACGAAAGAAGAGATTGATTCTTTCATTGAAATTTTTGAGGTGAATAAAGAAATATGGTGTATCGGGGATTATCCTTATAATTACCGGGATTCAAAAACGATTCCATTAGAGACCATTTTAAAAAAATTTAAGTCATCGTATTTATGGAAACCTTTTAAGAGTGAAACCGATCTTAGGACAGCACTTGAAGGAACAGATTTTACAACACTATGGATTGGTATTTTTGTATTACGCAAAACAGATAGATTTTACATATATAAATTTTACAGAACTCCCGGACCAAGAATTAGTGAACAGGAATGGATTGAGATACTGATAAAATAGAATTTCCGGGTGCCATGGAATAGTCCATGATACCCCCCAGTGCCCTAGTGGTTAAAATAAAATTTTAACTGGGCTGTCACGGACCATTCCGTGACAGAAATAAATTGTTATGAAAAGAACGAGACTTATCACAATAACTTTAGCTGTTCTTTTTGTCTTACTGTACTGTGATGAAAAAAATGTGTTTGAACCGAGAAATTATGATATTACCTGGGAGAAAACAAGCTGCCCGCTGGAACGGATCGACCATGTATTTGCGAGCCCTAACGGCACACTGTTCGCTGTTACTGAAGAGGCAATGGCATGGGGTGGACCTGCGGAAATGTACAGGTCTTCCGATGACGGAGAAACCTGGGAGAAGCTAAACTGGTACTTGAGTATCGATGATCTTGTTTTCAAAAAAAATGGGGATATTTTCACAAAAGCATATTCAGAGTGGAGTAGCCATTTGCTTCGGTCAACAAATAACGGTGATATATGGGAAGAGCTTTCACTTGCCTCTCCCGGAGACAGGACGTTCGGTCCTTTAACAATGGATTCAAATGAAAATATTTTTGCCGTAGCGAACAATGCAGTTTACAGGTCATCAGATAATGGTGAAACATGGATCAAAAAGGGAAATGCGCTGGATCACTCATGTAAACTGGTTGTAACTAATCGGGGGACTATATATTTAGGAAGTACATTTGATGTATATTATTCAAAAGATGCAGGTTTAAGCTGGACAAAAACAAATGCACCTGAAGATTTTGAAATAAGAGGACTGTGCCTTCATCCAGCGGACATGATATTTGCCCGGACTTTTAACAAATTATATTATTCATCCACAAGGAAATTCGACTGGAAACGGATAACTGAATTTGATACATGGGGATTGGAAGGTTTAATGATCGATGAAGAAGGTGTTATATATGTCCTGATCGAAGAATCTTTTTATTCACCGGGTGAGGAATACGGTATTTTTATCTCACAGGATCATGGAAAATCTTTTCAGAAGATCGAGCCGCCTCATGAGCATATGGAAAGTTTTACCCTAGATCCGGGCGGAATAATGTATATCGGGACATTTGACGATGGTTTATATAAAAGCAATGAACCGTTTTTTTAGATATGATAAATATAGAGAAGTATTCAGTATTACAGTAATTATTCATGGTCAGAGTAGATACGCATTATCATGCGTCTCATTTATCTCACGCAGAGACGCAGAGAACGCAAAGAATTTTATTAAAGGGCACGGCAACCGTGCCCCTACATATGATCATTCAAATCATTGAAATATCGTAAAGACCCATCAGTGGGAGCCTGTCGGAAAACCCCTTTAATTTCAGATATTTTAATGTAAGAAGGAGTGAATAAA
>JBHPGK010000233.1:0-5328 GCA_042570605.1 Candidatus Zhuqueibacterota bacterium | reverse complement strand
TTGATCAAAAATTAGCGGGGATAATTGCTGTTGCGGATACTTTAAAGGATGGGACTAAGGACGTAATTAAAAAACTTCATTCCATGGGTAAAAAAGTAATGATGATCACCGGAGATAATGAAAGAACCGCAAATGCTATTGCCGGACAGTTAGGAATAGATGATGTACTGGCAGAAGTCATGCCGGAAAACAAGGCAGATGAAGTGAAAAAACTTCAGGATATTGGACTTACTGTCGCAATGGTTGGTGACGGGATCAATGATGCACCCGCTTTAGCACAGGCGGATGTAGGAATAGCTTTAGGCTCAGGTACAGATATAGCAATGGAAACCGGTGATATTGTTTTAATAAAGAATGATCTGAATGATGTTCTAAAAGCAATAAACTTAAGCTCATTTACGTTAAAAAAGATCAAACAAAATCTTTTCTGGGCATTCTTTTATAATACAGTCAGTATTCCAATTGCCGCAGGAATACTGTATCCGTTTACCGGATTTTTACTCCATCCGATAATTGCTGCTGCTGCAATGGCAATGAGTTCGGTTTCTGTTGTGAGTAATTCCCTTCTGATGAAGATATTTAAATTAAATTGATCTACTTTAAAATTTCGGTTTACTTCTTTCTATTTTTTCTGATTAAACCATACAGAATTTGATCCATCTTTTTGCCCATAAAATGAATTCAGTAGGTCGAGGTCACCGTCTCCATCTATATCGCAAACGGCACCGCCTGCATTGGGCTGTTTTTCACCTATCCTGATACCGGTATCGATGAAACTACCTTTATGGTCATTCAGCCATATTTCTGATGCCCTGTTGAAGTTGCTGATAAAAACATCGATCCAGCCGTCATCATTAAGATCTCCAAGAGTTATACCCGCCCATTTTGTGGAATTGAACTTTAAACCGCTGTCGGTCAGTTTTCCGGTCCCGTCATTAAAGAAGACCCTCGTTGAATCTACTATTTGAGATCCACCGTTAGCTACGATCACATCCATATCGCCATCGTTATCAAAGTCACCGATCCCTGCGTTTCCATACTCTATTGTTGTATCACGAAGATGCCAGTGTTCAGAAAAACCTGACTTGCCGTTATTCAGCATTACGCGAAGGCCCTTACCCCACTCCAGTAAAAACACATCCTTAAAACCGTCATTATTCATATCTCCCCAGAACGGATAGGTACCGTCAGGAAGTTCTATATCACTGGTACCAAAATTCCCCCTGCCATCGTTAATATATATTTTATGAAAATAAGGCAGAATCTCATATGAATAGTAAAAGATGTGACAGTCCAGATCACCGTCGTTATCAATATCCACCAGATTTACACCATTACCGCTCTGAAGGGAATCACCCAGATCCTGCCCCGAAACAGCAAAATTACCTTTACCGTCATTGAAATATATTTTACTCGGTTTTTTATTATCCCTGTAACCGGCGCATGTAATAAAAATATCAAGATCACCATCACTGTCAAGATCACCTGTTTCTACTCCATGTCCCTGCCGTGTCAGTTTCTGTCCGGAATCCGTAAAATAACCGCTTCCGTCATTGAAAAGAATCTGACTGTGATTTTCGCCCTGATTCGAAAACACTGCATCATAGTCTCCATCACCATCAATATCTCCGAGTACGATATCATTTGTCTGGGAGGAAGGAAACGTCTGAGAACTTTTGCTGAAAGTCACAGGTTCAATTATTTCACTGTTGGAGCACATTACAGATACTATTCCAATTAAAATTAAAACAAAAAAAGTTCTCGTCATGATTTGATAAATTTGACTTTTTTTCATGATATTCCCCATTATTAGTAAATAATAATGAAATTGAATGGATAATACTGGTTACGGATTCTCTTAATACGGTTTATCTGGAAAAGAGGTTTCAGAAGATGGTCATATCTTAAATAGACCAAATATATATGTCCCTATAGAATTTCAAATAAATAATCGGGAGGGATTGTGATGATACAAGAATATCAGTTATTTTTTTTCTTTCTTTGCCATTTCAACTATAGGACGTTTACCCTTTTTAGGATTTTTGAAACATTTCAGTATGATCTCCGCATCTGTGAACGGGACGGTTATAAATGAGAAGTTATCGAAAACCTTTACGTCATCGATCTTCCTATCGTCTGTGTTAGTTTTCTTTTTTATGAATTCTACAAGTTTCCGCTTTGTCATATCATCTTTTTTACCCTTAGCGACAAACAGGCGGGTCTTTCCTTTTATCTGGGGATAAACATCACGTATTTCATTGTAATTTTTTACATCCAGTTCTTCCTGGAATGTATATTTTAGAATAGCTGCCAAAGCATGTTTCGGGGCGTTGTTAACTAAAATATCTTTAGCCATCTGGTAGAATTCATCCGGGACATCATCGGTAAATATTTTTTCAATGCTACTGAGTATCCTATCCTTTTTCGCATTAATGATCTCCGTGATCTTAGGCAGTTTTTCCTTTCGAATGTCGGTTTTTGCAGCTCTTTGGATATACATCAGCTTCCTGTATTCTTCCGGAGTGATAAACGTAATGGCAGTCCCCTCTTTTCCTGCACGTCCTGTCCGCCCGATCCTGTGCACATATGAATACGAATCCTGCGGTATGGCATAATTTACGACATGGGTCAGATCATGTATATCGATCCCTCTTGCGGCAACATCGGTTGCAACCAGCATGTTAACCCGCTTTTTCTTGAACATATCCAGTATTTTTTCTCTCTGGCTTTGAGACAGATCACCATGAAGTGCCTCTGCATCGTATCCCCTGTCCTTAAGGTGCGAGGATATTTGATCGACATCAACTTTTGTTCTGCAGAAAATAAGCCCGTAAAAATCCGGTTCAATATCAATTATTCTGCACAGCGCTTCAAATTTATCCTTTTTAGATACCTCAAAATATATCTGGTCTGTAAGATCGACTGTTATATGTTTCTCTTTAATGAATATCTTCTCATAATCCTTCATATGGTTCTTTGCTACAGACAGGACCTCCTTTGGCAATGTAGCTGAAAACAGCATGGTAGTCCTCTCGGGATTCGTTGTTTTTAATATCTTTTTTACATCGTCGATAAAGCCCATGTTCAGCATTTCATCAGCTTCATCGAGAACAGCATATGATATTTCACTGAGATCCAGGCGGTTTCGCCCGATATGATCAAGTACCCTTCCGGGCGTACCAACAACAATATCTACACCTTTTCTCAGGTGCCTGTTTTGCAGTTCGTATGACTGTCCCCCGTAGATCGGAATAACATGCAGCTTTTTGTTGCCTTTAAGCGAATTTATCTCTTCTGAGACCTGAATGGCTAATTCCCTGGTGGGGACAAGAACAATAACCTGAACTTTTTTTGACCGTTCACTGATCTTTTCAATGATCGGTATACCGAATGCAGCTGTTTTACCTGTGCCGGTTTGAGCCTGCCCAACTATATCAATGTTTTTTTTCAAAAGTAACGGGATGATCTCCTCCTGTATCGGAGTAGGTTCTTCAAATCCTTTCTTTTTTAATGCATTCAGGATATTTTCTGAAATACCTAATTTTACAAATTTCTCTAATTTTTCCATTTTTATCTTATCTCAAATTACGTATTATATTTTATTGTTATCTGTATTTGATATATAAATTCTGTACCAACTGAAATTAAGAATCTAATAAACAGCTTAAGACATTAAGTAATATCTAAGATTATTACCATAATTTTGCCAATAGGAGAGTAGAAGGCATGAACTATTTAAAGAAATTCTTAAAACAAAAAAGTCTGAAATCCATTATCTTTCAGACTTATATTAATTTAAGCATAAATCAAGATAAAAACAAGTACTTTAAGGCAAGTGCAGGGGCAAATTATTAAACTTCCAGATTCTCAATTGTAAAGAGGAATCTTCTCATTCTATGATCTATTCTCTATTCTCTAAATAAAGATGTCCTTGCTTTCGCTGAGTAGCTGCTGAAACAATTTATGCTGATTTCCGTACTTGGAGAAAAAAAAGACTGACATGAAAATTTTAACCTAAGCATCATTTTATAAATGAATATGACAATCTCGATATATAGATCAGCAAATAATCTGTTTTTTAATAATGATCACAGAAAAAAGTATTTGTATTAAATTGTTCAAACGTTATTTCATTCTTATTCTGCATTTGAAACTCATCATATTATTTACTCTATGCTCAAAAGCCAATGACCCTGCAAGTCCCGGAACAGGCCCTATTAATCTTATTATTTTATCCGGTGATAATCAGGAAGGACTTCAAAACGAGAAACTCAATGAACCGGTAATTGTTAAAATTATGGATGAATTTGATCAGCCTATGGCGGGCATTGAAGTTGAAGTTCATATCGAAAAAGGTTGGGGAGAATATACTGTTGTCGATTCAGCAAGTGATGAGACAGGTATTGTCAAAATTGAATGGATTCTGGGGAGCGGTCCTGAAAATTTAATGAATATTAGTTTGAAGGAAAGGACATTCCCGAAAATAAGTGTTACTGCATATACAAAAATCATAATCCAGCCTGAATGGATATCGGGGATAGACTTTTCAGATAGACTCGGGGAAACAATACTGCATGATGACAGAATACTTGAAACAGAAAATTTTCTAATTTTCAGTGATTATGCAGGTGATCAGTCTAAATTACTTTTTGCACAAATGGCTGAGGAAACTTTTGCCGAACTGAAACAACTTTTTGAATTCCCGGACAATTCAGAATTCAGAATCGAGTTCAATGACAGCCATTCAAAGATAAAAGTATATAATATGACTACGCTGGAGCATACTCAGGAAGCTTTTGCTTTTGGAATCATGCTATATGGCTCTGAGTCTCCTGTTTTTCATGGTAGGCCCTTATGGCAGCAGATTCGACTAAAAAATGTTGTAAAACACGAAATGATGCATCTGATCCAGTATCTTATGGGTTTGGATAACCACTCGAATTGGCCGAGTGTCTGGTTTACAGAGGGAATTGCAGAATACGTAGCAGGCGGCGCAGCTATTCCTTTTCAAACTATGGATGAAGTAAATGACTGGTATGCAATTCCCGGGCATGAAAATCCGGTCAATGTAAGAGTATGGGGCAACCTTATGGATGCTGAATTCCCTTTTGAACGGAGAGGAGAATATTATCAGATGTTTGAACTTGCGGCAAGATATATTTTTACACCAAACGGATTTGGCAAATCAATTTTAGAAGCAAAAAATATTTTTGAAGATATGTTAATAACAAACGATTTCAGCACTTCTTTTGAAAAATATATACAAATATCAGAAAATGATTATCAATCTGATTTTTTCAATCCGTACAAATTGTTTCAACATTTCTA
>JBHPGK010000232.1:0-5366 GCA_042570605.1 Candidatus Zhuqueibacterota bacterium | reverse complement strand
CAGGTCCAAAATTAAGATCAGGATAAGGATCTACTACAAGTTCACCACCTGAAGACTGACCATGTCCATGAACTTCAGCGATCATTGTATCTTTATAGAGAAGTGCTCCGTCTTTCCTGTCATAGATCACTACAAGCGTATCAATATAATCCTGGATACTCGGAGGATTAAAATCTATTCCGAATACCAGACTGTCCGGCATTCCGCTGTTAACACTGTAAATAGTATCCTGCAGCATTATTGGAGTTATACCCGGATTGAACCAGAACTCCGGATTATTTACAGCAAGATATATTGTATCTATAAAGACACTGTCTGCTCCAACATTCTTTATTCGAACAGGTATATTAACAGTATTACCTGTTACAACGTCCCCAAAGTAAACACCTTCACCAGGTTGAACCATGGATAGTTCACCGCCGGTGTTCTGACCATATCCATGAAGTTCTATATACTCAATAAATTGTGTTAAGCCTGATGCAGATTTACTTCTGTACCTTATAAATACGGAATCGCTGTACTCTTCAACAGCCGGAGGATTGAACTCAATTTCGACATAGGAGGTATCAAAATAATCATTTAATCCTAATAGTGTATCATATAAGGTATCTGAAATTGTCGTAAATTTGAACGCCAAACCGTTCATAATAGCCAGTGAATCTACAAAAAGTGTATCTCCGCCTGAGTTTAACAATAAACGCATCAATGTATCGGGAGTACCCGGAGTTAAATAACCGTAATCCATGTATGGTTCAGGGTCAATAACAAGAATTCCTGTATCAGCGGCAGCTTTAACCTTAAAAACTGCAATTGAGTTATCAGTTGAACCGGCAGTATATATATTCCTTCCATCTTTAGTTAACGCTAAGGTATTTAGACCGGTCAATCCGTTGACCGCACCGCCACCCTGTACATATTCTTCAAATGTTAATAAACCTGAAATGTGGTCTCTGTTGAAAATTGCTATTGCGGTATCATCTTCTCCGGTAGCATAAACAAAATCACCATCCGGGCTGATAAAAGCATATCTCGCACCGCCTAATCCTTCAACACCCCCGGCTCCATCAACTTCCGTATCGATAAAAGTAAGTACGCCTGTGGATGGGTCCCTGCTGAAAGCCGTTAATCCGTGGTCCGTCTCAGCAGCAACATATAAATGCTTTCCATCAGGGCTTATCGATATACCCCATGTACCGGCCATATCCGTAACACCGCCGGAACCATCCGTCTCAGCTTCAACAAATGTCAATTCGCCTGTATTAATATTACGTCTGAATACTCCAAGTTTAGCTTCGTCATAGCCGCTTACATAAACATGTTTCCCATCCGGGCTGACCTTTACATCGGATGCCCCCTGTATTCCGTCAACACTGTTAATATTATCTTCAATATATCCGACAAATGTCAGTGAGCCCGTCGAACTGTTCCGATTAAAGATCGAGACTTTATGTTCATTATAGGCAGTTGCATAAACATGAGCCCCATCAGGACTTACATCAACATGATATGCTCCGTCTAATCCGTCAACACCATTAACACCATCCTGAACCATCCCAGCATATGTAAGAGCTCCGGTTGTTACATTTCTATTAAAAACGGCAAGAGCAAGATCGCTCATACCGCAAACATATACATTTTTCCCATCAGGGCTTATTGCCATTCCCTGCGGGTAATTCAGTCCATCTACATCTGCGGTACCATCAAAATGAGCTTCAACAAATGATAATGCCCCGGTTGTATCACTTCGTGTAAAAACAGCCAGTCCATCCTCATTCATTCCAACAGCATAAACATTCTTGTCATCCGGGCTGACTTTCACATAAAATGCGCCCATTATTCCATTTACACCGGCAGAGTCGTCTTTAACATAATTAACAAAATTCAGACTTCCTTCTTTTGGTTGTGTTCCAATACCGGAAACATCAAAAATAAGATGCGTGTGTATAGAATCAGTTGTAGTAAAATCAAGTGTGCCGTTAAATCCGCCTGTATTCTGCGGGACAAACCTGACTATATATGAAACAGCACTGTCCGGAAGAACTGTATCCGGAAATACAGGATTAACAATTTCGAATGGTCCTGTAGGCGTTACGTCCGTTACGTAGCCGCTGTCACCACCGCTATTGAAAATTGTAACGAATGCCGCTATTGCAGTATCACCCACTATCGTTGCACCAAAATGTGCTTCTGACTGCGTTAATGTAAGAAGTGCTGATGCGCCTGTTTTAAATACGGTAATTGCATCATCATTATAACCAGTACCATAAACATTTATTCCATCAGGGCTCACTGCCAGTCCCTGATAATCGCTTGTTCCCAGTCCGTCAATACCATTGGTACCGTCTACATGGGTTTCAATATATGTAAGAGATCCCGTTGAAGGATTCCGTTTGAAGACAGTAAGAGCATTACTTGTATTTGTGATAACATACAGGTAATTTCCATCACGGCTGACGGCCAGACCATAAGGAGTATCCAGTCCGTCCACCATACCGCCGCCATTATCCACACCGTGTTTCCGGTATTCAACAAAAGTGAGAACACCTGTTGTGGAGTTACGGCTGAGCACTGTTACAGCATCATCAATACTGCTGGCAGAATAGACATGTTTACCGTCATGACTTATAGTTAAATACCTGTTATCATCCAATCCGGTACCGCCGATATCTGTTTGTGTTATCGATCCTACAAAAGTCAGTTTTCCTGTTGCGGGATTACGGCTGAATTCGACAACTGCATCGTTGCCTGCACCGGCAACATAAACATGTTTCCCGTCAGGGCTGACCACCACATCGTGTGCGGCAGCCATATTGCTTACCACACCGCCGCCGTGGTCTTCAGTATTTCTCTGGTATTCTACCCATGTGAGAGCACCTGTTTCCGGATCGCGGCTGAATACGACAAGTTCATTGTCGTAGAATCCTGTCGCGTACACATGAGCACCATCTGGGCTGACCGTTATTCCGGCTGTAGCACTCAAACCTTCGGAAGAACCGCCCATTGACGGATCCTGCTTGTATCCAAGGTATGTAAGCTCGTTAGTTGCGGGATCACGGCTGAAAATTACAACGGCATAATCATCCCAGGCGCCTACGTATACGTGCTTGCCGTCGGGACTTATTGCAAGGCATTTGACTCCGCCCATTTTGTCGACCAGACCACCGCCGGTATCGCTTCCTTTCAGCTGCTGCTGTACAAATATCAGTGTGTCAGCGGCAGGATCACTGCCGAACACCGCAACAGCATTTGCCAAATAAGAACCTACATAAACTCCGGAACCATCCGGGGTAACTTCAACACAGGTAGCACCGTTCATTCCAGTGACACCATCAATACCCTGTGCTTTGAATTGTACAAAATTTAGTGTACCGGATGTTGGGGAAAGTCCTGTTCCTGAAACAGTAAATACTGGATCGGGATCTATTGAATCCGAAGTTGCAACCGTTATTGTCCCGTTAAATTCTCCCGCACTTAAAGGTAGAAACCTTACTATATATGAGACCGAGGTGTCGGGTAAAACAGTATCCGGAAAAGTCGCTGAAACAATTTCAAATGGACCGGTTGGTGTTATATTTGTTACACTGGCAGTATCGCCGCCGACATTTTCAACCCTGATTATCCCTCCAAGTATAGAATCGCCGACAGCTGCGCCGCCAAAATTGTAATCATACTGTGTCAGAACCAGGCGTGCTGCAGGACTGCCGGCACCTTTTACCTGCAGATATAGAGGACTGTTCATTACATCATTGCTGAAGAATGCTATTGAATCACTATATGTACTGTCTGCATGAGGATTGAATACGATCGAGTATAATACGCTGTCACCAATAGCAACACCGGGAGTATCGGTCGTAAATGCATAAAACTCCGGAGATGCAAGAACACTGTCTATAAAAAGCGAATCGCTGCCTGTATTATATAAATATGTAAATAATGTATCAGTATATCCTGTTAGAACTGTATCAAAAAGAAGAGTATCAAATTCCAGACTGATAACAGGTGCAGTATATCCGGTTCCTTTCAATTGAACAACAAAAGGACTTATCAGCGTATCATTACTGTAAATAAAAAGTGAATCATAATATGTGCTGTCTGCCGCCGGCAGAAAAACAACATTAATAAGAAGACTATCTTCACCAATCGTTCCTGTCGAATCATACGGCTCGATACTGAATTCAGATGAGAAATTAATAATGCTGTCTACAAACATCGTATCAGCACCGTCATTATAAATCCAAAAGTTTAATGTATCACTTAAACCGGTTTGAATTGTATTAAATAATAGTGTATCTATGGTTAAAGTAAACAATGGTGCTGTTACCCTTTTAAAAACAGCTATTTCATTGCCCTGGCTTGAAGCAAAAAGATGTTTACCGTCCGGGCTCCAATCCAAACGCTCAGGATAATTCAAACCGTCAATAGTATTGCCGAATCCGTCAACGGTTGCGTCAATATTGGTCTGCATAAAGGTAAGGGTTCCGTCTGCTTTGTCACGTTTGAAAACAGTTATTGATTTATCATCTGTACCTGCAGCGTAAACAAATCCCCCGCCCGGGCTCACAACCACATCATTTACCCATACAAGTCCATCGATGGTATTACCATCTCCGTCAGTACCGGCATCTATCAGTTGTTCAACGTATGTCAGAGAACCGTCTGTCTGGTTACGGCTGAATACTACCACCGAATTATCATTTTTTGCAGCGGTATAGACATGATTCCCATCCGGACTTACTGCAACACCTTTAACAAAATCCAGACCTTCTTCACCGCCGCCTGATGACGGATCCTGAAACATTTCAATGTATGTGAGCCTGCCTGTAGCGGGATTCCGGGTGAATACAGCAACTGCATCATCGCTACCGCCGGTAACATAAACATTCTTGCCATCCGGACTGACTGCCAGATCATAAGAGCTGAGTATTCCATTAACAGTATTCCCTGCGCCGTCAGTACCTCCGTCAGTCAAAGCTTCAATAAATGTGAGTGAACCGTCGCTCTGGTCACGGCTGAAAAGAGTTATTGCATCATCATCCCTGCCGGTGACATAGACGTGTGCGCCATCCGGACTGACTTTCACATCCCAGGAACCGGTCAAGCCGGTACCGCCAATATCCGTATCCGTAATATGTTCCAGAAAGGTCAGACTGCTTGAAACAGGATCACGGGTGAAAACTGCTATTGCCGCGTCATTGGTTCCGGTTACGTATAAATTTTTACCATCCGGGCTCACTGCTGCACCGCCTGCGGTCAGTATTCCATCAACCATACCGCCGCCTGTATCCATTCCATCCCGGTGATATTCAACATATGTAAGCTTTCCGGTCGTATCGTGACGGCTGAAAACTGCTACTTCTCCGAATCCA
>JBHPGK010000231.1:0-5367 GCA_042570605.1 Candidatus Zhuqueibacterota bacterium | reverse complement strand
CTCCTTCTTACATTAAAATATCTGAAATTAAAGGGGTTTTCCGACAGACTCCATGCTGCGTCTCTACATTAAAGACGAAACGAGTATAATATCCCATTTGGGAAAAAAATTCCCATAATCAGGATATGCTTACCTGCAGACCATCTTTTTGAACATATGGTTTCTGTGTGATCTTTCTCATTTTAGTGTCTGGCATATTAATTGCAATATTTTCTGCGAAAATTGTTTTTAAAAAAATATAAAAAAAATGAATTTTGACTTAAAGTTTTTAAAAAATATGTCGATTAAGTTAGTAAGCCAAAAATAGTATGCGTGGCTTTAGCATAAATAGTATGCAAAATTTATATTTGGTTTAAGGTAAAATGGTTGAAATTTTTAAAACAAAGTTTTTCAACACGAAAATAATACAAAATAAAAACATAACATTTTAAAGGAGTGAACGATGAAGCCCAGAGCTATCACAATTGTTACAATTTTATTATTGTTAACTGTAGTATTAACCTCAAACTCTTACGGACAGGGTATTATATGGAAATCAAACAACCGGGGTGTTTATGTTAATAAAACACCCGGTATAGCGACAGCCTGTACTTTGAAGTTTCGTATTTCTACAGGTAATCACCTTGTACAGAATGATTGGATGAAAATCGATCTTTCCAATTTTCAGGTAAATACTACAAAAGTCAATTGGCTTGGACAGTACAGATTTCGTTCAGCAAATACTTCTCAGACAATTAAAATGGATACTACTAACTTTGATGTGTCATGGAGTTCAACTCTAAAAGAATTAACCATTACATTGAATGGGGAAAATGCATTGTTTCCGTCCGATTCGGCAACGGTTATTATCGGCAACCAGGTTCTTACTAACCTGGGTAGGGGACCCAACAGGAACGCGACAAACAGCGATATTAAAGTCAGGGTGAAAACTTCCAAACAGCCGGTTTATTCGCCATCTACAATGACAACAACAATTAAACTGAACGCTCCGAACGACCAGCAGGTAACCACTATTGCACCTTCAGATGCAAATGCACAGGAATACGGACGTTATGTAATTACTACTGCCACAACCGGACAGATACCTGCAGGCGGTAAGTTTAAAGTAGATTTTCCATACGGATATACTTTCAATGCATCCGGTATAGACACGCAGGATGTTGAACTGTATGTCGGCGGTATTAAGAAACCTATAACAGATGCAGCATTTGCGGATTCGTCAGTTACTATAACTGTAACTAACGCGATAGCTTCAGGAAGTGCAGTTATATTGAATATAGGCTCCTCAACATACAGCACGAATGTAGTCAGGAACCCGTCACTTTACCCGTATTCAGGCAGTGCATATCCCGAAGCTGTGAAGAGTTTTTCAACGGGGACTAATTTTGTGGTTCTGGGTCTTGACGACGTTAATGATACACTGTTCTATGACAAAGCGGGAAGCGACGTGACCTATGATGTGGTTACCAACTGGTTCCCGGCTGATACAGACTCAGGCGGTGTTACTCTTGATATTGCTACAGCAGGTAAATCAACTGAATTATCAGTAAGGTTTAAACTTGGTTCTGCTCTTGACAGTGTAGATGTTACAGATGTTGACACCTTATACCTCGACCTCTCTGATTTTCAGGTAAATGCTGATTCAGCCGACTGGGATGCACATTATACAATAAAAGGTGCTTCAACCATTTCAGACTCAGGTGATTTTAATGCATTATATAAAGGTAATTCGATCGTTGCATTTACACCCGGTGTCGGCGGAGCTACCTTCCCGGCAGCTACACAGTTGACTATCGTTATCGATAACAATGTTCTTAAAAATTATGGCAATGCAAACGATGTTGAAGTGAAATTGTGGACCAAACTGCAGCAGGAACAATTAACAGATAGAGACGTAACCAAGATATTTGCTAATACAGGCGGTGTAATTACAGGAGTTAAATTCAAAAAATATGATGCTGGTGAGGAATCAACTATCGATTCCTTAAGATTCGCCGTTAACGGCGAGATCCCTGCCGATGGTTATATTGTTGTTAAACTTCCGAACCAGTTTTCTCTGCCGACCAGTATTGACAGTGCAAGGGTTTACAGGGTATATGCTCCGACTGCTGCAAGAACCGAAATTGCAACTATTACTTCAGGTACTATTAATTCAGGAAATCCTTTATCTGGAACTCTGCTGCAGGATAACGAGATAAGACTTAAGCTGAGCTTAGGCGGCGCAACCACAATTTCTACAGACTGTACACTTGTTATTTCAATAGGAGATTCAACTGACTTTGCAACTATTCACAGGATCGCTGATCCTGCATTTACAAATCCGGCGCCTGCCGACTCAGGCACATATCCTACTATTGCGGCAGGACGTGATAATATCACAATTGAAACCAGGTATTCAGACGGAAGCGCAATTCAGACAGGTACTAACAGCGGTTCTACTGTCAGGATAGTGACAAATGCTATTTATGCAGACTCTTTTGGTGTAAATAAAGGCTACGGTGTTGCAAGTGCAGGTACTGTTCTCCGTAAGACTTTACCTAATTCAAAAATGAGTGGAAAAACATATGCTGACACCGTTTATGCCGGTGACAGTTTAGGTATATTTTTCGCATTTAAATTAGGAACCACCCTGAACAGCGCAAGTACATCCAGAGCTGACACATTCTATGTTGACCTTTCCGATTTTATTGTAGATCCAGGTGAAGCCAGGACTGCCGCTAACTATGATTTTGCAGAATTTCCAAAAACGGTTGGAGGAACGGCTGCCGGTGAGACAGGTACATTCAACCAGGTAGCTTATTATGACGGAAGCGGTATCGTTGCCCTAACGAGCGATAATGCTGCAGGTACCGATGCTCTTGCTGCCGACAGTTTATTCCAGTTCAGGATCACCCCATCAGGACAGCTTGAAACCCAGAGCTGGAAGGGACTGCTGCACGCAAAAGGGTCTGGGACTGCTACAGTAAGCTGGTGGACAAACAAGCAGAGAACTGCTGTTTCCCCGGCAAAATCACTTTATGTGATGCCTGATTCCGTGAAAATAATAAGCCTGACGTTTTCCGACAGTGCAGCTTATGAGCTCTCAAATGACGTGGTAAGCCTCGCTTTAAGCGGTAAACTGCTCCCGCCGAACTCATATGCAAAATTTACATTGAAGGAAGGATTTTCATGGAACAGCGGCCAGGTAACGGCAGCCAATTTAACATTGACAGAATCAAAAGGTACTGGTAGATCAGCCGTTACCAAGAGCGTGTCTCATACTGCCAGCACACAAATTACGACCGTAACTTTTTCTGATACAGTATTTTCGAAAAAATCTGATCGGCTCGCTAAATTGTATAGTGATACGCTGATTTTCACCCTTGGAGGTTCAGGTACCGAGTTCATTAGACAGATACATCCTGACTCGATCTTTGGAAACGGATATAACAGGAAAAGGGTATTTCAGCAGCCAAGTGTTTTAAACAAAAAGTACCTGATAGATATATATGATGGTGACGGCAATCTGATGCTGTCCAACAACAACTCAAGTGCACTCCCATCGACTTCCGGCGGAGTTTTGAAAGAGGATACTGCAGCTGTTGTAACGAACGCATTTGGTGCTACAGATGGTATATGGAGAAGAAAATTAGGTAATTCACCAACAGAGGATCATGTGGCAAATAAAGCAGGTGATATAATCGATTCATTGGCAATTCCATTTTATGTTGGTGATCCTATAGGTGGTGCCGGTGCGACCATTACTTTCGAATTTACAGGAGTTACTCTTGCTAATCCCAGTGTAACAGACCAAACTATTATCGACTCAACACTGTGGGCAGGAGATACAGTCTATTCTGGCTCTATTGAAGCCACTGTCGCTAATACATTTGCTACTGACAGAAAAATTTCATTCACGTTAGGAGCTGGTGACTCTTTGGGTTCAAAACCTGGAAATAAACAGGTAACCGTAACATTTAAACAATTATTCAGGAACCTCGGACGGGCAGCCAAACCCGCATACGGGTCTGCCAAAATGGATTCATCTGATATAACTGTTCAGATCTACACAAGCAAGCAGGCTACTGCCGTAACAGATACAACTAAACTGTTAACATCCACATATCTTGATGATGTGACAGGTGAGCTTGGTGCGACAACAGCATATACACTGACCACGCAGTCATATTCATTCGCGGCAGGTGATCATCCGGGATTGCATCCTAATGCAGATTTTCAGATAAAAGTACCTATTAATACATCAGATTCAACTGACTTCTTTTATCCAGCAGCGGGTGCGTTAGACGGTTTGAGTACATCGGAAGTTTATGTCGATACAGGTTTAGCAGGGAACAGGGATACGTTAACCTGGAGTACTGCCACATATAATGCATATACAGCTGCGAACAAAACCGAAGCGGATTCTGCATATATCGTTATCGATATCGGCAGCAATCAGATCAGAAGAAGTTCGCCAATGCGCGTATTGCTGAATAACATATTCAATAATCCAAAGAGGGCTTCCGGAGCTTCTGCTGATATAGCAGGACAGTTTGCCAGCGGATATATTCCGACAGGAGGATTCAAATATTCTGCCCAGGTACTGGATAATGCAGGTAATACCATGCACCATGCTGGTAATTCCGGAACCTACAGCGTTTCTGCAGGAGCGGTTTCAAGTGTTCTTCTGCTTGTAAAAGGCGAGACATTTGCACCCGGTACATCAGACGGTAAACAGGGGACTTATCTTGCTGATACGGTAAATACAAGCATAGACTTTGCATTAATACCTGTTGACCAGTATTATAACAGGGTTTCGAGTGACGGCGGAACAGTAATCGATGTTAATCTTTCCAGTACAACCGACCTGTACTCGATATGGAATGATCTTTCTGGTACTGCTTATGCATCTGCCGCAAACAAAACATTAAGACTTACTCTTGACGGAGGCGCTGCTACATATTATGCAAGGTCTCAGAACACCACTCATGCAGACAGCTTCAAGTTCCTCAGGGCGAAGGATAATGATTCCAATTACGGCAGAAGCGGTTATCAGACTATGAAAGCAGTCCTTACCAACGGTCTAACCGGAACGGTAACATCATCTCAATTCAGTGTGTTGCCAAGTACTGCATACCGTCTGCTCGCTTTGTTCCCGAGCCAGGCGGCATATTATGCGCCCGGTGATACAGCTAATAAAGGTATCGATCCCTCTGGAGGTACTCCTTCATTAGCACGAGGTGGTGTATATACATTAAATGCATATGTAGTTGATGCATTCTATAACAGGGCAGATACTGCCGGAGCAGGTACTGCGGGCTATTACCCGATAGATATCGATGCTGCAAGGACTTCAGGCGTGAACCTTGAAATAACCGAAAACAGTAC
>JBHPGK010000230.1:0-5375 GCA_042570605.1 Candidatus Zhuqueibacterota bacterium | reverse complement strand
GAATTCGGGATAATTAAGAAAATAGAGATCCCTGAATCCGAAATTGAAAAGCTTCTGCCCTCTATACGGGATAAGCAGCAGAGGACAAAAGGGGAATCCGGCCTGGGAGAGATAGATGCACTGAATACCGCAGTTGACCTCGAAATAAAAGCAGGGAAGTTTTTCAGAGATAAGGCAGAAGAAGTAACAGACAATGAAGCAAAAGAAATGTTCCTGAGGCTGGCTGAATGGGAAGATTCACATCTGGAGCTGATTCAATGGGAACTGGATTACATTAAAAATACAGGTTTCTGGTTTGGGACACCTGAATTTAAAATGGATGGTCTGTATTAAATTTTTCAATAGTATATGATCTGTCTTTAAACTGAGAAAAGGAACAAAACTTAATGATAGTTAAATTCAAAGAATTTCGGGGACTTTTTGATACCTGGGACAACCTTTATAAAGATGCTGCAGATTATGCATCAAAAATAGGCAAGGACAAACTTATCAATATTTCCCAGGCTGTCCATGCAATGCCTGTGGTCACGGTCTGGTACTGGGGCGTTGATGAGCCATCTATTGAAGTGAAATAATATATTTTAACGTATACATGCTTCAAATGTCCTGTTGACCAGTGTATTTACGCCGGCATTTCCTTCGGCTAAATCACATGTGAAGACTATGATCAGGTCATATTCCGGAACAATAAAAAGTGTCTGTCCTCCGTAACCGAAAGAAGCTTTATAATCGAATCTTTTCCCATTTGCCATTCTTACACCTGAAAACCAGTTAAAACCGTAATTGCCCCTTCCTGTCATTTTAGCTGAATGGTTTTTAGGAGCTTCTTCTATCCAATTTTGAGAAATAATCTGTTTGCCATTCCATTTTCCATCTTTTAAAAAGAGCCATCCGAATTTAGCAATATCCCTTGTTCTTAATCCAATTCCTCCATCAGTGCCTCCGGTACAGGGATAACCCTTCGGATCTTTATTCCACTGGTAACCATAGATGCCCATGGGATGGAGCAGGTGTTTTTCAGCAAACTGATGTGCATGCAGCCCAGAAACGGTCTTTATTACTTCCCCCAGGAGATGTATACTTCCCGTATTATAGTTAAACCTTGTACCCGGTTCATTCTCCATTGGGCGGGAAACCACGTATTTTATCCAGTCCTCAGACTCTACCATTTGAAACTCCGAATTCTTTGGATTATTATAAGAGACTCTTTCAAACCATTCCAGACCGGAAGTCATGGTAACTATATTCCGTAAAGCTATCTTCTTTTTTCCGGATTCACTGAAATATTCGGAATAGTGGGGGAGAAGTTCGTATAATTTACTGTCAATACTTTCAATAAATCCCTTATCAATCGCAATTCCTATCAGAGTTGAAGTTACAGTTTTTGTTATGGAAGCCAGCACATGGAGAGTATTCCGCTGACAATAAGGAGAGTAGGCTTCATGAACAAGTTTACCATTCTTTACTATCGCCATACTGAGAACCTGATCATATTTATCAACGTCTAAGATAAGCCGTGTTATTTCTTCGATTATCTCAGTATTAATACCTTCTGCATTAAGTGAAGAAACTTCCCATCCGTCATTGAATTTCCCCGGAACCTGATATTTATAGCCGGCAGTCTGGGAATAGCAGTTACATCCCGGCATTAAAACATAAAAAATTATCAGTAAAAAAGCAGCTGGTGTTATTAATATAAAACTTTTAAAAAATGATTTGAGATTTTGCATTATATTATTTCCCCTGTGTTTCTTCAATATCAGTTATATTACGTTATATATGAGATTGAGTTACATAAAGTATAAGTTTTTTAAATAATATGCTTCTCCCGATCCGTTTGAGCATGATGGGAATTGAAATGATGGTTAGAGGTCTTTAAACATTATTAAAACAAGTTGAGTGAAACGCTCACTTTCGCACTATTCATATCTCAGTGTATCTACCGGGTTAGAATAAGCCGCCCTGATTATACGGGTAATTACAGCAACAACCGATAATGTGAGCGTAATAATCAGGGTAATGATGTATATTTTGATATCGAATTCCGGATTATACGCAAATGCGAAATCAAGTAAATATTTTGCGGAAACATACCCTATAGGTATCGAAATCAGGTTGGCAACAATGATCATTCTCAGGAACCTCTTTAAAAACATGCCGGATATACCGGATACTGAAGCACCCATAACTTTTCTAATGCCGATCTCTTTTGTCCTTCTTTGAATATTATAGGATACAAGCCCTAAAAGCCCCATGCACGCAATAAGCACAGTAATTATTCCAAGCCACCAGAACATTATTCCAACCCGTTCACTGTCTCTTAACATATCATCGAATCTGTCTTTTAATTTAAAAGTTTCCATAGGCATAGTGGGGATCACTTTTTTCCAACCGGACTGAATATAGGATAGTACTGCTGCTTCGGATTCACTACTATAAAATTTAACGAGAATATAATTTGGGCTGCCTGGAGGAATATAAAAAACAGCCGGTTTCGTATCATAGAAGAGTCTTCTGAAATTGAAGTCTTGAAGTATTCCGACAATAGTTCCTTTTCTGCCATTAACAATGAGCTGTTTTCCAACCGGATCTTCCCAGTTTAATACATTTGCAGCACTTTTATTTACTATATAGGCAGCATGTTCACCATCTGCTTTATCAGTATAAAGTTCAGAGAAACTGCGTCCTTCTTGCATTCGCATTTCCAGTGTCTCTATAAAGTTATAGTCTACAGCATATACATCAGCAAGATATCTGCTGGTTTCGTCGGTTCCTTCGGGAAAAATCTGTTGTTCATTATGCCAGTTTACAGGCAGTATCCATGAACCTGAGACATTTTTTATTTCCGGATGGCGTTTTAATTCTTCCATAAGAGCTGCAACACTATAATTTTCTATGTTGTTTAAAGGAAGAACGAATATATTATCCTGGTTGTAACCAAGGTTTATCTTATAGAGGTGGTCAATTTGATTTTCCAGTGAAAGCGAAAAGATTATAAATATACCCGTAGCTGTAAACTGGGAAACCACAAGAAACTTTCTTAAAAAAGCACCTTTTTTTCCGGAATACAGGCGTCCGCTCAATATGCTTGACGGTCTGAAACCGGAAAGAAAGAATGCAGGGTATATACCGGTTATCAAACCTACAGCGACAGCAATTATAACGAGATTAAAAACAGGTGTAAAATCAGCATTTAATGACAGGTCATATACATCTCCCCATAACGCATTCAGAATGGGTTCAAGAATCTGGTAGAATAATAAAGCAGCGATCATTGCGAAAAATGCGATCAAAACCGATTCTCCGATAAACTGGAATTTTAACATCCTGCTGTCAGCACCAACAACTTTCCTTAAGCCGACCTCTTTTATTCTGTTCATATATCTGGATGTGGAGAGGCTCATATAATTAAAACATACAACAAGCAAAAACAGAACTCCGATAACCAGTCCGAAATAGAGCTGCTCGAAGGAGTCTATAAATAAAAATGATTTAATATGAAGCGATTTTAAATGAAATTTTTCCAGTGGGTAAAGATATAACCTTTCCGGTGTTTTCTTTGGATCAAAATTCAAATATTTATCAATAAAATCCGGGAATTTAGCCTCAAGGGCAGCTATACCGTGATTTACAGGGAATTTCAAAAAACACGTGAACATTTCAGCATCCCAGGCCTGAAGAAGCTGTTTATTTATATTTTCAGCAGAAACTAAAAAATCAAACTGTATCGAGGAGTTTTTAGGTACGTCTTTTACAATTCCGGACACAATAAAATTCTGTGTATTGTTCAATGTCAGGATTTCTCCAACCGGATTTTTATCCCCGAAATATTTTTTTGCTGTTTTTTCAGTCAAAACGATTGAATTGGGTTCTTTCAGTGATTCATTAGGATTCCCTTCCAGCATGTCAAAGCTGAAAAATAAAAGAAAATTAGGGGAAACATACAAAATATTTGATTCATAGAACATTTGATTGTCATATTTAACAATTTTTCTTTCCGAATCATATAAATACGCTGCATCAGTTATTTCAGGATAATCTCTGGTCATCGCAGGTATCATCGGAGCCGGCAGGATTGCATTGTGACCTTCAGGAAGTACTTCAACTACACCGTAAATCCTGTCGGCATCTTTGTGAAATTTATCGAAACTGTGACAAAAATTAAAAATTTGAGTTGTAAGCAAAAACACAGTGATACCCAGAGCTAAGCTGAATATATTCATTACTGAATATACTTTTTGACGTGATAAACTTCTGATTGCTGTCTTTAAATAATTTCTAAACATAGTTAAACTCCAATAGATTGAATTCGAAAAAAGTGAGGGTAAGGATTTAAAAAGTTGTTTCCAGTACCAGACATTTGCTTTTACAGCACCAAGTTCATTAAGGTAAATTTGATATATTTCATTATAATCACCGATCAATGATTCGTGGTCTGTTTTATTTCTGAGCCTGCAGAGCAGCCAGCGTGCTATCTTTGGCGGTTTTGATTTCATATGTGTTTATTCCGGCGTTTACCGTAATCTCTTATTTCACTTTGTCATATACATGTATTAATTCCTGATCAAAAGTCATATTCGTAGTCATGACTTTTGTAATAGTTTTACCGTCTTTGGATAAAGAAAACTTTTCTGTCGTTTTAAATTCACCATAACTACTTGGTCTCGTAGTTTCAATGATGAGAGTATCTCCATCCCATTTGCAAAAGCTTGTCAATTCGGTGCCTTTCGAGCTTTTATTAATCACTTTCTTTCCATCAAGAGTATATTTATTTTCAAGCAGTTTTTCCTCAGTTCCTGTAGCAGTTGTTAAAATATTGTCTTTTTGTGTAAATGTGATTGATTCAGGTACAGGAATACGTATACCATCAGGAATTTCGCTTTTATCAGCATTGTATTTCCATGTTCCGGAAAAATTAACTTTTTGTGCAAAAATGTTTGTTGCAAAAGTAAAAAGTAGAAATATAACCAATGCTAAAATCAGAACTCTTTTCATTTGAACACCTCTCCTAAAATAATTTGTAACTTACTTTATTCATATCTCAATGTATGCACGGGATTTTGTCTTGCAGCCTTTATCGTTTGAAAGCTGACAGTAACAGAAGCAATGATAAAAGTAATAATTCCGGCAACAATAAACGGAAAAGGACTAATATTGATTTTATAAGCGAAATTCTGCAGCCAGGATTTTGCTGCAAAATATGCAAATGGCCAGGCTAATGTATTTCCAATGACAACCAGAACTTGAAATTCTATACTTATCAATTTCATGATACGCGGAATTGAAGCTCCGAAAGCTTTTCTAATACTAATTTCTTTTGTTCTCCGGGTTACTGCAAGCGAAGTAAGCCCAAATAGCCCGGAACATGCAATAAG
>JBHPGK010000229.1:0-5390 GCA_042570605.1 Candidatus Zhuqueibacterota bacterium | reverse complement strand
GGCTTTATAGATTCATTAAATATCTGAAAATCTGTAATTACAATTGGTGGAGCATGCGGATCGTCCTTTACATTACCGGGGAAAAATGTATTTAAACCATTAATACCCCCGAAATACATTTTTCCGCTGCGGCCCTTATGATTTGCACCTACATTAAATTCGTAACTCTGCAAACCATGAGAAACATCATAATTAGAGATCTGTTTTCCTTCCCCGTCAAATGGATTAAACCTTGTAAGCCCCCTGTTGCTGCTTAGCCATATATCACCATAATCATCAACCAGAATTCCATAAATCACATCGTTAGGTAATCCGTCATCAGTTGAATATCTCATGAACTTTCCGGTTTCCTTATCTAAGATATTCAATCCTCCTCCATAAGTACCAACCAGCAAATATGATGTATCCTTAATGTATTCATTTATTGAAAAAATATGATTATTACTAATACTTGTTGAGTCATCCGGAGAATTGACAAAGTGCGTGAAAGATTCGTCCTCCCTGTTAAACCTGTTCAGACCTCCGCCCAAAGTTCCCGCCCACAAAGTTCCTGACCTGTCCTCAAAAACAGAGTACACAGAGTTATGGCTGATACTTTCAGGATTCTCGTTATCAGAAAGAAACTGGGTAAATTTGTTATTCTTTCTATCGAACCTGTTTAAGCCGAAGCCGTCCGTGGCAATCCATATATCTCCGTGACTGTCTTCAAGCAGTTTAAAAGCTGGAGAGAATTTTGGGCCGTCCGGATTTTTCATATCCCGTTTAAAATTGTAAAATTTATTTGTTTTCCTATCATAACGGTTAAGCCCTCTTCGGTTTGCGATCCAGATAACGCCATCCCTGCTTTCAAATATTGAGAATATAGTGTTATCACTAATGCTGTATTTGTTTTCAGGATCATTCTTGAAATGAATATACTTCCCGGTTTCAGGATCATACAGGTCCAGTCCATCATATGTACCGATCCAGATAGATCCTTTACTGTCCTCATAAACTGACCAAATCCTTTTATTGGAAAGGCTGTTATTCTCATTAGGATCATGTTTGAAATGAGTAAACTGCATTGAAGATAGATCGACCTTATTTATACCGGTTCCGTAATTACCGATCCAGAGCACCCCGCTTTTGTCGACATATAATGACCTGATCCTGTCGCCGCTTATACTTTCAGGATTGTTATATTGATTTTTATGTGTAAAAACTCTGCCATTTGCCCGGTTATAACTGACAAGTCCACCATGATCTGTTCCGATCCATATGATTCCGGAAATATCCTCAATAATTGAAAAAATCGCATTTCTGATCGAAAACCTGGCAATTTCAAGATCCGAATCAGCAGTAATAAATTTGTTATTGATCCTGTCAAATTTCATGATTGCATTTAGTGCACCTATCCATAATTGGCCGGTCCTGTCTTCATAGATCGCATTGACAGAAATTGCACGTAATTTGGATGAATTATCTTCATACGGCCTGTGGTTAGTGAATTCCCTGCTAGTGTGGTTATATTCAAATAAACCGGTTCCAGTTGTTCCAAACCATATGCTTCCTGCTCTATCTTCAAAAGATGTCAATATATAGGCACTTTTTGATCTTAAAGTATCTTCAGGAAGAATTGTGCAGCGGATAAATTTGTTGTTTTTCCGGTCGAATATATTTAATCCAGCTCTTGTACCTACCCATAAAGTACCGGTTCGGTCTTCCAATATTGTGGTAACAATATTATTGCTTATACTGTTTGGATTACCGGGGACTGTTATATAATGATTAAAACTTTCAGTGTCATGGTTGAATCTGCATAATCCTCCGCCGTTTGTACCAATCCAGAGAACACCTGTCCTATCCTCAAAGATCGAATTAATCCAATTATGACTTAAGGACATACTATTATCAGGATCATGCGCATAGACAACTATGTTGTATCCGTCATATCTGTTTAGCCCATCTCCGGTGCCAAACCACATGAAACCTTTGCTATCCTGGAAAATAGATCTTATTGAATTTTGAGACAGTCCGTGTTCGAGGGAAATTTTCTCAAATTTTATGTTTAACTGCTGGGAGAAAACATTAATTGAAATAAAAAGCAGAGTAATGGCTATTCTACTATGAATTTTCATAAAATATCCTGACGTTAAAACTAAAATAAAGTAATCTAAAATATATATTTTGTCAATATGTTTTCTACATTCTGTTTTTGATGATTTGCGACCAAATTGTGACCCGGATTGTACTAAAAGATATTAGTATTTACATAATTTGACTTGGTACTTCACATAAAAAAATGCAGACTATTATTAACAGCAGCTCTAAAAATTTTTAATTAATGATTCCGTAACAGACCATAAACGTTCACTTACACTCTTATCCTTCCAATATTCTGTAAGAGGCTTTTCCTTCTTTTCCCTGAATACCTTTCCGTTTATATTCTTTGCTTCATCCGAAGTGAGATGATATAGAATATTTTCAGCAGCTTTTTCCACAGTTGATGAGAATAAGTTTTTAATCCATCCTATTAGCGGCACATCCCTCACCAGATCTGACTTAAAAGGTCCGGGATCGATCATAGATAATGTAATGCCGTCTCTATCATCTCTCCGCGAAAGTTCAAGACTTGCAAAAAGAAGACAGAGCTTTGTTTTAAAAAAAGATTGATACATGCTGTAATTCTTCAAAAATTGTAAATCATCCATATCCAGACGTAGCTTGTCTGCCGGCCTTCCATTGTTTATGATATAAGGTGACGAACCTTTTTTTAATAATTCAAGAAAAGAGTTCATGAGTATATATGACGCCAAATAATTAACCTGAAACATCATTTCAAAACCATCTTCAGTAATTGTGCGTTTATGTTTCATAACCGCAGCATTATTGTAAAGTATATCAAGTTTTGAATATTTTCCCTTAAATTCTTCAATAAAGCTTTGAATTGATTTCATGGACGACAAATCACAAACCATTAAATCAACTGACGCGTTTGGCGTTTCTTTTTTAATCTCTTTAACAGCATTCTCACCTTTTTCTTTGTTTCGGCAAAGCAATACTGTATTAGCGCCCATATTTGCAACTTTTTTTGATACAGCAAAGCCCAAGCCTGAGCTCGCACCGGTGATAATACAATTTTTATCAGATAATATCATATTTATCTCTATATTTCTACTGCTTAACTCAATTATTTTATTACTGACTCACTGCCAAGGTCACCTGTGCCGCCATGAAGCACAGCGGAAATGCGGCCGGGTGCTGCGGTTTGTCAGGTTTTGTCAGTATATTCCAAAATTATCACTACATTTCCCTTTTTGTGCCCTTTGTCGACATGTCATTTTTTCACTTGTACCGGCTTTGTGTAGACTATCTCACCCCCGATAACTGTCATCTCCGGTTCGATCTTCCAGATATTCTCAGCGGGGATGGTCATGTAATCGACAGGAATGACCACAAAATCAGCAAGCTTTCCTACCTCGATGGATCCCAGAATGTCTTCCGCATGCATAACGTAGGCACCACCCATGGTTGCAGCACGCAAAGCCTCTTCTCTTGTCAGTGCCTGCTCCGGGATCCAGCCACCCGGAGGATTATTTTCCCTGTCCTGTCTGGTTACCGCAGCGTGTAAAGTGTAAAATGGGTTATATGGAGATACAGAATAATCTGTTCCTGTTGAAATCACAACGCCAAGATCCAATAACTCACTCCAAATATATGCGTACTTTAAACGTTCAGGTCCCATCCTGGATTCAGCGAAGTGCATATCCTCAGTTGCATGAAGCGGCTGCATAGAAGCGACAATTCCCAGCTTGGCAAGTCTGGGTACGTCATCAAAGGTAAGTACCTGACAATGCTCAAGAGCGAACCTGGCATCCTTACCATCTATCCCGGTTGCCTTAAGTGCCCTTTCGTAAGCGTTAATTGCGATCCTGTTGGCGGCGTCACCAATACAATGTATCCTCATATTAAAACCAATTTTCAGCAGTTCGGTCGCAGATCGGGCTATTTCGTCTTCAGTTTGTCTGTGTTCCCCATAAAAACCCGGGTAGTCGCTGTACTCTTCAAGGAAAAGCGCACCTCTTGACCCTAAAGCTCCATCTGCAAAAGCCTTGACTGATCGGACGAAGTATTTGTTATCATGGTTTAACGGTTTGCCCAGCTTTTTCGCCGCATCTTCCCTAACCATCTCGTTGATCCTGATCCTGAGCAAGCCCACCTCGTAAAGTTTTATTCGTTTTTGAACCTCCTCAAAGCCTGTCATTCCGGCACCATGGATAGTCGTAAGTCCGCTGGCCACAGCTAATTGAGTTCCCTCAACGAGGTTGCGGCTTTTTTCATAATCGGTCATTGGAGGTAAGGGTGGAATAAGATCTGTTAATTGTTCAGGTGCTCTTTCTACAAATTCTCCTGTGGGCTCCCCATTCTTGTCCTTCTTAATATGACCGCCTGATGGATCAGGGGTGTCACGCGTAATGCCGGCAAGTTCTAATGCTTTACTATTGGCACCGCTGCCATGCGTATATCGGCTTATAAAAACAGGATTATCAGGGGCTGCGGCATCGATCAACTCCTTACGGAATACCGGCGGGTCCCAAACATCTGACATCCAGCCGCTTAATACCAACCACCTCGGCTCAGGACCCGGGCGCATTCCTTCCCCGGTAGCTAAACAGCGCTTTATTACTTCCTGCATCCGCTCTACAGAAGCCCACTCACCTATGGCAGCCCTGATGTCCGGAGTTCGAGGATACAAAATTCTTTCTCCATACCTTATGTGTACATGGGCATCATGTAAACCGGGGATTACGGTTTTACCTTCCAGGTCGAAAACAAATGTTAGAGGACCAATATGGGCCTGAACTCCTGCATCATCACCCACGTAGATAAATTGACCTTCTTTTACTGCAATGGCAGAAGCTTTGCTGAATTCTTCATCAACAGTATAAATATTTCCATTGACGTATACTTTATCAGCATCCTGAGCGTCACTAACCGCTGCCGGTGCCAGTATGAAAAACACAAGCAGCACAAAAACAGAAATAATGCCGGTCGATCTTTTCATTATATTCATCTCATTTGCTCCTTTTTTAATTTCTTAATATAATACAAATTTTTCCTGTTTGCCAGCGAGAATAATATCGCCTATAATGATGTAAAATACTGTATATGAATACAAATAAGGCGAAAAGGTCAAAGAAAACAGAAAAAATTAACTGAAAATTATTATTTTCTTTATGTAATATACTATATCACAATGCTATAATTTTAAAAGCTAACAACCACAATCATTTTCCACTATGAAGTGCAGAGAGATTACAGTTGGATTCATCGCTTTGTCATGTTTTGTAAATATGTTCCAGAGTTATGACTGCATTTCCCTTTTTGTGTCAATTGTCAACATACCTGTG
>JBHPGK010000228.1:0-5398 GCA_042570605.1 Candidatus Zhuqueibacterota bacterium | reverse complement strand
ATTCAAAACAAAAAAGGCTGAAAAACATATGGAAATACTGGACAATATTCCGCTTTCGCTGGACAGGGAAGAAGTATTAAAGACGCTTCATTATGATAAAAACAAAATTAACGACGTTCCGGATATTCATGAGCTAATTGATACGGCAGTTTCCTGCGCAAAACCCAAGGCTGTCTTTAAAGCCTCATATATTGAGGTAAGAAATAAAAACCGGATTAACTTAGATGGCGTAGAGTTTACCAGCGGAGTTCTTGCAGTTAACCTGAAAAATGTAGAAAGGGTTTTCCCTTACGTTGTTACGTGCGGCAGAGAATTGGACGGGATCAATATCCCGCCTGATGACATGCTGAAATCCTATTATCTGGATGCGATTAAGGAAATTATACTTGAAAAAGCTTTCGATTATCTGAAAGATTTTATTAAAGACAGGTTTAAAACCGGGAAACTCTCACATATGAGCCCCGGTTCGCTGGAAGACTGGCCGATACAGGAACAAACCGGATTGTTTTCGCTTCTTGGGAATGTGCAGGAGACGATCGGGGTGGAATTAACCGAAAGCCTGCTTATGGTGCCTGTTAAATCCGTTTCCGGGATACATTTTCCCACCGAGACCAGTTTTGAAAGCTGCAAACTGTGCCCCAGGGCAAACTGCAGGGCAAGAAGAGCCCGTTTTGACAAAAAATTTGCCGAAAAATACGACATTACAACTGGTTCATTATGAAATACCGCAGAGACACAAAGACGCAGAGAGATATTGATTGCAGGAACAGGGCAGTGTCATGTCCTATTGGGGAAACCGCCTTTTTCTTTTTACCCGACCGAATACGGAAAGCACAATAAAAAAAGGACATTTCTCAATGTCATCTTTAATTTCATTTAATAAAATGCAGATAAGGGATCATTATCCCTTGTCCATAAACACCCTGAAAATATATCTTCTTCATATTGATATAGTCAATTGAATTGCTTAAATTATCGGTTTAAAATATTTAACAGATTATTATAAACACCGGGTAAAATGAAACCACAGCCGGCAGCTTCATTAAAAGATCGGTATTTAACAAAGATCAAATCTCAGGAATATGTTTTTACTGTAAGTATCGCTATTATTATCGGTATATTAGGCGGTTACGGGGCAATTCTTTTCAGGTACCTGATTAAACTCGTTCAGCGGGTCTCTTACGGTGACTGGAATTATACTATGGACCTGCTTTCGGACATTCCATGGTATGTCAAAGTACTTATCCCGGCAATTGGCGGACTTATAGTAGGTCCGATCATCTACTTTTTTGCAAGGGAAGCAAAAGGACACGGTGTCCCTGAGGTCATGGAAGCAGTTGCGCTTCGCAGCGGAAAAATCAGACCCCGTGTAGCTTTTGCAAAAACGATGGCTTCTGCAGTAAGTATAGGGACAGGCGGGTCAGTTGGGCGTGAAGGTCCTATTGTTCAAATTGGATCAACTCTCGGGTCGATCATCGGGCAGTTTTTCAAAGTCAAGCCTTCGGCTTTAAAAACCTTTGTTGGATGCGGAGCCGCTGCCGGCATTGCAGCAACATTTAATGCACCGATCGCAGGTGCGCTTTTCTCAATGGAAATCATTATTGGTAACTTCGGAGCAGCTCAATTTACTCCAATTGTTGTTTCTTCTGTAATAAGCACCGCTGTCTCCCGTTATTATCTGGGTGATACTCCTGCTTTTCTAATTCCAAGTTACCATTTAAATCATCCGCTTGAACTGGTTTTTTATTTAATACTGGGGATAATTGCCGGATATACAGCTATAGTTTACATAAAAACATTATATAAAATTGAGGACATTTTTGAAAAGATTAAATTCCCTGAATATTTAAAACCTGTCCTGGGGGGATTAATTATTGGAAGTATTGGATTATTATTTCCGCAAATACTTGGTGTCGGTTACGAGACTATAACAAAGGCACTTGAAGGGAATTTGGTCTGGTATATGCTGCTTCTGTTGATAATGATAAAATTATTGGCAACTTCAATCACTATAGGTTCAGGGGGCTCCGGCGGTATTTTTGCGCCATCATTATTCATCGGTGCCAGTCTTGGCGGTTTTATCGGGACAATAGTGAACAAAATTGTCCCGGGCATATCTGCAGAACCGGGAGCTTATGCCCTTGTGGGAATGGGAGCCATGGTTTCTGCTGCAACCCACGCACCGATCACTGCTATGATCATTATCTTTGAACTGACGAATGATTATAAGATAATCCTCCCTTTAATGATCGCATGTACAATTGGGCTGCTCCTGGCAAGCAGAATCCACCCCGAATCAATTTATACAAAAAAACTGATCCGCAAGGGTATCAATATTTTTCAGGGAACAGAAATCAATATTTTAAAAACACTTCAGGTAAAAAATTTCATTAACGAAGAAATTGAAACTGTCAAAGAAAACCTGACGCTAAACTTGTTTCTCGATAAAGTAGTGAGCAGTATTCATACATCATTTTTTGTGATTAATGACAAAAATGAACTTACTGGTGTTATTTCACTTCATGATACACGGCAGCTTTTCTATGAAAAGGATGCACTTGCAAATATACTTATTGTAAAAGATTTTTCAGATCCAAATGTCCCCTGTGTCACACCTGAAGACGATCTCGATTATGTAATGAAGATTTTCTCCCAGAATATATTTGATCATCTCGCAGTGGTAGACCCGGATGATCATAAGAAAATACTCGGGTCCATATCTAAAACCGATGTTTTAGATGCATATAACAAAGAGATATTCAGAAGAGATGCTTTAGAGGGTATTGCAAGCCACATTTCCGCAGCCGAAAAATCGATGCATGTGTCTCTTATGGATGGTTATTCTCTAACGGAAATGGAAGCACCAACAGGTTTTTACAACAAGACCATAAAAGAACTCGAAATAAGGGCAAAATACGGTATTGAGATCATACTCATTAAGAAACCGGATACTAAAAAAACCCGGAAAAAAGGGCAGAACAATTTTCATAAAATCATACCGGAAGCCAATTACAGGATAGAGGCTGATGATATTTTTCTGGTTGCAGGACCAAGATCAAAGATCGATAAATTGAAAAAATTATAAATCCACGATATTGTTCTCACTGAGACCGTGGGAACAGGTGCTTCGAAGGTGCAGAATGAAAGTGAGTATTACCCTTATTCCAATGCTCTGCGTTGGAATAAATTTAGCAGAATGTCCCAACGGAGATTAAGGGAGCAAGTGTTACGAACAACTTATAATGTAACCTGGTCCCGAACACCCGGGACAGGTGACAGAAAAAATCTCTATTAAGGAGTAAAAAATGAAAAAAATGCTTCTTTTATTTATCATGATTTTTTTAATCACGTCAGGGGCATACTCGCAAGCAAAGATCGATTTCGGCGCAGAGTATGTTTCGAGATATATATGGCGCGGTTTTGACCTGACACCTGATAATTCGCCGAATATACAGCCGTGGGTAAATTTTTCATTCAAAAGCGGATTTAATTTTAATATCTGGGCATCAACGCCTCTGAAAAACAGGGAGGCAAATGACAACTACCTTGAAATGGATCTTACACTTTCGTATTCAAAAAGCCTGTCGAAAGTTGTAGATTTCTCCGCCGGACTGATTTATTATGCGCTTACTCACATGGACGGTTTTCCTGATGACAAAAGTACCACTCCTGAGTTTTTCGTAAGTGTCGGAAATTCAGTTCTCCCGTTCAGTCCGAAAATATCAGCTTTTTATGACACGAATCTCGGGGACGGGATTTATATTATGGTTTCCGGCAGCAAAGGTATTCCGGCCATCCCTCTTTTTAACCTGGAGGTTTCGGCAGGATTGATGGATATGTTCGGCGTTTCCGGCATCAGTGATCTGAATATCGGAATATCAAAAGAACTGGACATTGCAGGTTATTCAGTTTGTCCGAGGGTTGTTTTTACGTTGATCCCCGACAGTGATGTTAACAGCAGCAACAGCGAGTTCTGGTTCGGGGTCAGCCTTGCTAAGAAATAAGAAATGGAACACGGATTTATAAGTGCAAAGAGCAAAGCGCAAAGAGTAAAAAGAAAATGAACGCTGTGAAAATCGACAAATCAATACTTTTAATAAATTATTGACAAAGATTGTTCTTCACAACTTATATTTTCTTTGCGGGCTTTTTTTACTTGGCGAGCTTTGCGAGGAATACTTTTAATCAGAAAACGTCAAAAACTTTTGTTGCAACGATTAGTCTCTTGTCGCCGATCTTCTGAGCTTTGTTATAATCATGATAAACTCCGGCTGTCCTAAACCCGGTAAGCAGCAGCATTTTTACCATGTCCCTCACTTCGATCTCGGCTCTTATAAATGAAGATACATTTTTTTTCTTGATACCGCTTTTATCATTTTCTTCAAAAAACCACCATATTTTATGAAATCCCGGTATATCCTGCTTGATTTTTGAATACACAACGATTTTTTTTCCGATATCCTTAAATTCTCTTTCATACCTTAATTTTTTACCTCCGGGGATATTCTTTATAACAGGGAGTATTTCGAATGCTAAAGTTCCGTCGGTTTCCATACATTTGTTTATGCATTTCAGGCATTCGATCTGTTTTTCCTCAGTTAATAGATGATTAAAAGAATTATACCCCATTATCACATAGTTAAATTTATTCTTAAAATGAAAATCTGATATATCCCCTCTGACAATATTGATCTCTCCGTCATCTTTCTGCTTTGATCTTAAATATTTTTTGCGAAATATTTTAACCATCGTTGGTGAGATTTCCAGAGCTGTTACATTGAATCCTTTTTTGGAAAAGAACATACCCAGCCTTCCTGTCCCTGAAGCGAGGTCAAGAATGTTCCCTCTGATCCTTTTTGCATACTCATAATAAAAGGAAAAATCATCCGACTTGAAAGAAGCGAACATTCTGTCATAAAGGTCACCGGTGGTCTCATAAAAATCGTCTTTCAGGACGAGTCTATCCGGGAAAATTTTCTTTATAAAATTTTTCATCTTTGAGATATTTATTAAAAATAAAAGTTCCTAAAATACTTCCGGCGCTATCGGATAAAAAGTCAAGTATATTGGCATCCCTGTTCGGTACAAAGAATTGATATGATTCGTCAAAAAATCCGATAGCCACTGCAATCAGAATGCTGTAAATGAAATACCGGGTCTTGATATGTATATTATTCTGATAAAAAAGCCCCCTTGCCATTAATATCCCCAGGAAAAAATATTCAACAAGGTGAACAAGTTTATCAATCGGTAAATCCGATTTGTTTAAATCAGGAATTTTTGAAATGGAGGACAAAACAAATATAATTACCGCCCATAAAAGGATCGGCAGCTGAAATCGGGTAAAGTTTATACGTGATGAATATGGGATCTCCTACAGTATATATAAAGAATTAAA
>JBHPGK010000227.1:0-5536 GCA_042570605.1 Candidatus Zhuqueibacterota bacterium | reverse complement strand
TTGATAATTTTACCAATATCAAATGGAAAAGAGAGATCCCGGGATTGAGTCATTCCAGTCCCATAATCTGGGATGATAAAATTTTTGTAACAACTGCTGTAAGTGAAAAGAAAGATCCTGATCTAAGAGTTGGTTTATATGGTGACGGTACTCCTGTTGAAAATGAACCGGTACATGAGTGGAAATTGATCTGTTTAAATAAAAATACCGGAGAAGTTATCTGGGAGAGAACTGCTCATAAAGGGTTACCAAAACAGAAAAGACACCCGAAATCCACACATGCAAATCCTTCACCTGCAACTGATGGCAAATATATAGTTGCATTTTTTGCTTCGGAAGGATTGTACTGTTACGATATGTCGGGAGAATTGATCTGGGAAAAAGACCTGGGAATTCTAAGATCAGGACCATATGATGCGCCCGAATTTGAATGGGGTTTTGCAAGTTCACCTGTTGTCCATAACGGCGTTGTTATAATTCAGTGTGATGTCCTGAACGAATCATTTCTGGCTGCATTAGAAGTAAATACCGGCAGAGAACTATGGCGGACTGCCCGCCAGGATGTTGCAACCTGGGGCACTCCGACAATCTATTATAACAATAATAAACCTCATATTGCGGTTAATGGTTTTAAACATATAGGAGGATATGATTTCGAAACAGGAAAAGAGGTCTGGAAATTGAAAGGCGGGGGCGATGTTCCGGTTCCAACGCCTGTTATCGCGAATCAAATGATCTTTATAAATAATGCCCACGGAAGGATGTCACCCATTTACGCAATCAAGACCAGCGCTGAAGGTGATATATCTCTAAAAAATGGTGAACTTTCCAATGAACATGTAGTCTGGAGTATTAAACGGGGAGCTTCTTATCTTCCCTCTCTTATCGTTTATGAGGACCTGCTGTACAATTGCAGAGACAACGGATTGTTAAGCTGTTATAATGCTAAAACAGGTGAGCTTTATTATAAGCAAAGACTTGGGCAAATGGGTCCCGGCTTCACAGCTTCTCCGGCTGCATCAAAGGGAAAACTCTATTTCACAAATGAACAGGGCAATGTGTTTGTGGTCAAACCCGGAAAAGAGTTTATACTTATTGCAGAGAATTCTTTAAAGGATATTTGTATGTCTTCACCTGCAATATCAGAAAATATTCTTTTCTATAAAACTCATCATTTTTTGATCGCAATATCAGAAAACGAATAACTGTATCAACTAAAGTTGGTCTATTGCATGCTTATTTCAAAGGAGCGGTATATAATGTCCTGCATGAGTATGCCAGAGATATATTAATCAATTCTCTATTTACTATTTTTCTGCCGGAGGCAGATCCCGCTAAAGCGGGAGAACTCGCGACCCCTTGAACCCCATTCAATTTAGGAATTCAATAATAACAGCAACATAATTTATTAATTAACAATAACTTATGGTATGACTGCTGCACCACTTTTCTTTATATTTAGATTCTATAATTGCCATAATTGCCACCACTTGTCACCATTTTTGGCAAGAATTGGCAAACAACCACAAAACAAATCAATTTAAATGCCTGAAACAGTTCCATCTCTACGAATCTCTGCCACAGCCTGGAATCCGGCTTTGGACTGGCATCGTAACACAGCATGAACAGCTCCTAAATAAAATGCATATGGTTCTCTTTTTATAATATTATATCCAATATTTGCCAGATATTCAACAATTGAAGGATCAAATCTTTCTGCTTCTATATTTAGAGTACCATCAACAGAACAGTGTAAACGCGGCCTAAGCATTGCCTTACACATTGAATCCCCACAATCAATCATTTGACTGAGGAACTGGCACATCGTGGAAAATATTCTTTCACTACCCGGACTGCCGGCAGCAATCCAAGGTTTTTTTTTGTGAAAGACTATTATCGGTGCTACTGTAGTCCATGGTACAGCATTTGGCCTAAGATAATAAGGATGCGAAGGTTCTTTAACATCAAAATCAAGCATGTAATTATTATACAAAAACCCAAGACCATCGGCAGCGGCTTTTGAACCATAAACACGTTCAATAGATTGAGTAATTCCTATTGAATTCCCTTCAGAATCCATAGCCGAAAGATGCGTTGTCTCATCAGAATCTTCAAAGGGTTCAACAAAAGGAATTTCCGGATCAATATTTTCTCTTATTGATTCAGAAAGTTTTTTCGCAAAATCCCGGCTCAGCATTTCTTTCTCTGATATTTGTGGATAATAATTAGGATCATAAGGCCTTTGTTTTCGCTGTATAAATGCTTTTCTGAAAGTCTCTGCAACAAAATGGTACGTTTCAGGTAATCTTTTTCTTATGAATCTTGAGGATATATTATTTAACATCATTAATGTCAGTAATAATGTTCTTCCTGCGGCAGGAGGAGGAATTGTATAAACAAGAACATCTCTATATCTTCTTTTTATTGGTTTTCTTTCTATAGGCCAAGGGATCAATGCCAGATCATCTGCTCTTAAAAAACCATCATTTTTTTTCATATCTTCGTCTATCCACTGAGCAAATTCACCTCTATAAAAAGCCTTGGGACTTTTTTCAGACAATCTCTTAAGAAAATAGCCCAAATCTTTTTGAACAAATAGATCTCCTTCCTTGTGTGGCTCAATCCCATTTTTTAAAAAATATGAAGCACCCGATTGAGAAGGAATTTTTAGAAATTTGTCTAGTTCACGATTTTGTAAGTCGCTTTGAAGTTTGGTGATCCGATACCCATTCTCAGCTATTTGAATTGCTGGTTGGAGAATTGTGTGCCAATCAAGTTTTCCATAGCGAAAATTCAAATAACCTATTACTGCGATTGTTGAAGGCACTGTTGTAGCTTTATATCCTGTGGCTTTTTCCCCCTTAACAAAATAATCAATATGTGCAAGAGAAGGTGCACGGCTTGATCCATCAATAGTAATAGTTTTGCCATCGGCACACAGTATAGCCATTGACTGGCCACCTATTCCACTGGCTTGTGGCTCGCAAACACCTAAAGCAAATGCTGCGGCACATGCTGCATCAATCGCATTTCCGCCCATTTTAAACATTTCAACACCTGCTTCAGTAGCGTCAGCAAACGCTGTGGATACTATACCATGGTTAGCAGAACCACATTTCCTATCACCTGAGGTTTCAAAACTATTTTCAATTTTTGAAATGTTCAATTAATATCACACCCTACTTCTATCAATAATCTTTGCAAGCAAAACTGCACGGTCTGACAGACTGTCTTGAATAATATATTCTTTAGGACTCCTGCTAGATCCGCCAATTGGGCCAAGTCCATCCAAAACCGGAATCCCTTCCGGAACATAGCATAAATCTGTTGATATTTTTCTATTAAAACTCTGGATCTTTATTTCCAATGAATCGGCGAGAGCTTTAACTACTTCATAAAAATTGTTTATAACCTTATCTTCTACAATTGGAGGCCTGAAATATTCTATTTTTATTCTGTAATTGATATTTTTTCCAAGTCCTTTTTTAACAATTAAATCTAAGTGGGTTAAGATTTCCTCCCCATGAACTTTGTCCCGGTACTCTATTACAAAATTAACTTTTCCGGAATCTGGAACTCTCCCAAGCCAAGTTTTCCCTTCTATAGAAGTGGGAGCAACAAATATTTCATCTTTTTCCGAAGTTAATTTCTGGATTTCAATTATTTTGCGTGATAAAACAGTTAGAACATTTTGTGGATTCTTCCCATTTACAGTTTTATTCGCAATCAGTTCAACAAAGCAAGATGCTCTCCCATGACAGGACGTAATTACTCCCCCATTGGCTTCTCCCCATTTTAGACCAACAACATATTTTGAATTCCTTGATATTTTTTCAATTAAACTTTTGCTGTGTGATCCGCCAATGTTGTAATCAGTTGTTAATAAGATACCACATTTGACCTTTTTCAATCTTCTGGTATACCGTAATGCGCTCAATGCCGCTAAAAGAATTGAAAGGCCTCCCTTATTTTCAGCTACTCCTGACCCAATGAACCGCCCTCTTTCTGCATGAAAATAGACAAATTCTTCGTAGTTGTATCTGTTGTCCAGGTGATTCCAAATAAGTATATCGTTTTTATCAGAATCGTGATTCGTAAAATATAGGTTATTGCCGGTATTAACGCTAGGTATTATCTGCTTATTAAAGCCTAACTGATGCAATTTACTGCTATACCAATGCCCTAAGATGTTAACTCCATCAATATTATGTACATTAGAGTTAATCTCAACCATGCTTTGCAAGTTATTTTCAATAGTAGTTTGATGTCCACGAATAAAACTCCTCAACCTTATTCTTAAAGGCTGAATTTTGCCTTCAATTTCTTTAGTCGGTATCTGGAATTCATTTCCGAAATACCTTTCAACTGCAACATCAAGCATTCTATTAACAAGATTATTGAACGAAAGTCCTCCAACTTCGGCTGATTTTACATATGAACCGGTTTTCCCAAGACTTGCCATAGAATTTATTTCCAGCAAATATAATTTCTGATCTTTGTCCATTCGTAAATCTATTCGGGCAAAATCATTTAAATTTAGAGCCGAAAATGCACCTTGAGCGAGAATATGCATCTCATCTTTTAATTTGTCAGAGATATCAGCAGGACAGAGCTTATCCACAGGTTTTTTTGTTTTTTCTGTCCATGTTTGAATAGCATTAGGATCTCCTTTCAAATCGAATTCAACAATCGGTAAAATTTCCTGCGAAGCGCCATTTCCAATTATGCCAACCGCAAACTCCCTTCCAGAAACAAACGATTCAACTAAAGCCTGCTGCTGAAAAGTTTCATTGACAAAGTCCACAGCTTCTTTAAGATCTTTCTGGTTATCAACTACTTTCAATCCAAGGGAAACAGATTCCATTTTAGGTTTTACAATTACAGGAAACTTGACATCGTTCATGTCACCATCAGAATTCGAAAACACCCAGAAATCTGGCGTGTTAAGACTATGTTGACGAAAAAGAATTTTTGACATTACTTTATCAAGTGCGACAGCATGTGCTTGCGGCCCCGATCCCACATATGGTAAACCAAGCATTTCAAGAATTGCCGGGATATGTGTATAGCGACTCTGCCCCTGAATTCCATAGGCCATATTAAAAACCATTCCCGGACGTTCACCGGCAACAACTTTCGGCATAAAATCATTCAATGCATCTGCAACAATAATATTTCCTTCGATCTTTTTAACATTGTGTCCACCATTTTCAAGCGCCTTAACAACCAGATCAACTGTTTTAGGATTGTATTTCTCTTTTGTTTGAGGGCCAAAAACATTTATCACATCTGTTATTTCCGGTTCTACTTTATGATAAATAACTGCAACTTTCATTGGCTTTCCTTTTCATTTAGAGATAGTCTTTTTTTGTGTTTACTGCAACATGATCTAATCCGCCTGAATAAAAGTACATTTCATACCCAAGTTGTTTAAACTGTTTGAATTAAAATAGTCGATTTCATCCTTCGACCGAATTAAAACTAATATAAAGCCATTATATATTGGATTTCCGAAATATCATACTCAATAATATAC
>JBHPGK010000226.1:0-5634 GCA_042570605.1 Candidatus Zhuqueibacterota bacterium | reverse complement strand
GATAATTATCTTTATATTTTGATTCCAATTTAGAATATAAATACCTGCAAAAAGGATTAAAATATGAGTAATCAAGAAATAATGAAATGGACCGATTTAAGCGGAAAAACTGCTGTTATAACAGGAGGTTCAGGAGTTTTAGGCGGCGAGATTGTTTCATTCCTTGCAAATTCAGGTGCAAATATTGCGGTCATAGATATAAACGATACAGCGGGAGAACAGATAGTTAACAAAATTAATTCTGAGCTGGGAAGTGATCAGGCAATATTTATAAAATGCAATGTTCTTGACAAGACGGATATTGTAAAATCTGCCGGGAAAGTTATGGGGGTGTTTGGAGGAGTAGATTTCCTGATTAACGGAGCTGGAGGAAATAAACCTGAAGCCACAACCGGTCAGGATAAATCGTTTTTTGATATTCCCGAAGAAGCACTAAGATTTGTAACGGATCTAAATTTAACAAGTACAATTCTTTCGTCCCAGGTTTACGGAAAAATATTTGCAGAAAAAAAGCAGGGAATTATCCTCAATATTTCTTCAGTGAATGCATTCAGACCATTGACGAGAATTCCGGCTTATTCAGCGGCAAAAGCCGCTGTCAGCAACTTTACTCAATGGCTGGCTGTCCATATGGCAAAAGAATACTCACCTGAAATCAGGGTAAATGCTATTGCCCCGGGATTTTTTCTTACAGAACAGAATAAATTCCTGCTTATTGATAATGATACAGGTGAACTTACTGAACGCGGTAAAACAATTATTGAACATACTCCAGTGGGACGTTTTGGTGCTCCTGATGATCTTTTCGGTACAGTTCTGTGGCTCCTTTCTCCAGCTTCAAGCTTTGTGACCGGTATAGTTGTCCCGGTAGACGGAGGATTTTCGGCTTTCAGCGGAGTATAATGATTAGTGTAAAAAATTGTAATCCAAAATATGGAATTTGAGATGAAAAAACAGTCGATAGGATTAGTAGGGCTGGGTGTTATGGGACAGAATCTCGCTTTAAATATTGAGCGGAATGGTTTTTCTGTAGCCGGCTTTGATCTTGATAAAAGTAAGCTCAAACTGTATGAAAAAATAATCTCTGAAAAAAATATATTCTTATATTCATCAATAAGTGAGCTGATTCAAAACCTTTCATCACCAAAAACGATTTTGTTAATGGTACCTGCCGGAGATCCTGTTGATCTATTAATAAAAGAAATAACTCCATTTTTATCCCGGGGGGATATTTTAATAGATGGAGGGAATTCCTACTTCAAAGATACTGAAAAAAGATATAAAGATTTAAAAGATAAAGGGATTTTATTTATTGGAACAGGTATAAGCGGCGGCGAAGAGGGAGCTTTGTGGGGACCTTCTATTATGCCGGGAGGTAATCCGGAAGCATGGCTATTCATAAATGAACTATTTCAAGCTATTTCTGCCAAAGTTGACGGAAAAATTCCCTGCTGTAACTGGATCGGAAACGGTGGTGCGGGACATTTTGTGAAGATGGTACATAACGGTATTGAATATGCTGACATGCAGATGATTTGTGAAGCGTATTTCTTAATGGAGAAAATTCTCGGTCTTACAACTGATGAAATGTATAATGTTTTTACTGAATGGAATAAGGGAGAACTAAACAGTTATTTAATTGAGATAACTGCTGATATTTTGAAAAAAAACGATGAAGAAACCGGAAAACCAATGATCCATGTTATACTTGATACAGCCGGTCAAAAAGGCACGGGTAAATCGACAAGTCAGAGCGCTTTGGATTTTGGTGTTCCCGCACAAACTATAGCTGAAGCTGTTTTTGCAAGATTTTTAAGTGCAGTTAAAGACGAGAGAATTCAAGCTTCCAAAGTATTGGGTGGTATCGATTATACGTTTGACGGGAATAAACAGGATTTTATTAAATTGATAAAAGATGCACTTTATGCTTCTAAAATATGTTCATATGCACAGGGATTTCAATTAATGAGAGCCGCCTCCAAAGAATATGGATGGGATTTAAATTATGGGAATATTGCGTTAATCTGGAGGGGGGGGTGCATAATACGGGCTCAATTTCTTGAGAAAATTAAAGATGCTTATAACAAAAATCCGGAATTGGCGAATTTATTATTGGATGATTATTTTAAAGATTCTATAAAAAGGTGTGAAAAAGGATGGAGAAAAGTAGTATCTAACGCAGTTGAATTGGGAATCCCTGTCCCGGCATTAAGTAGTGCACTTTCTTATTTTGACGCTTACCGGTGTGAAAGACTACCTGCAAATTTGCTTCAGGCGCAGAGAGATTATTTCGGCGCTCATTCCTATGAACGTATTGATAAACCAAGAGGTGAATTTTTTCATACTGAGTGGCTGAAATAATTATGATTTTACTGGAATAGTTAGATATATCGCATAAATATGGAATTAAAGATATGGTTATTGGAAAAGGATCGCCGGATAAAATTCTAAACGAATCTGAAATTTACAATATATGTTCAGAAGCATTTGAGAGTTCCAAGCTCGATGGGAAACGGATATTAGCCGTTATTCCGGACCATACACGTACTGCCCCAATTGATGTTTTGTTTCGAAATGTATATAAGCTGCTTATTGATAAGGTTAAAAAGCTTGATTTCATAATAGCTCTCGGTACACATCCTCCACTAAGTGAAAAGGCAATTTTTAACCGTGTTGGAATTAATGAAGCGGAATATAAATCAAAATATTCAAAAGCACAATTTTTTAACCATCAATGGAAAGACAAAAAACAGCTTGCATCCATAGGGACTATAAGTAAAAGTGAAATTGAATACATTTCAAACGGTTTAATGAGTACGGAAGTAAATGTAACTATAAACAGAATTATCTTTGATTATGATGTAATATTAATAATCGGTCCAACTTTTCCGCATGAGGTTGTCGGATTTTCGGGAGGTAACAAATATCTTTTTCCGGGGATTGCAGGGCAGGAAATTATTGATATTTTTCACTGGCTCGGTGCATTAATTACCAATCCGGTAATTAACGGCAAAAAAGATACTCCCGTACGCCGGGTTATAGATAAGGCAGTTTCTCTTTTAGATATTGACAGATTATGTCTAAGCCTTGTAGTTAAAGGTAAAACTCTTGCAGGATTATTTTACGGTACACCTGAGGCTGCATTTTTCAAAGCTGCCGACCTGTCTGAAAAGATCCATATTATTTATAAAGAAAAACCTTTCAAAAAAGTTCTTTCGTGTGCACCTGAAATGTATGATGATATCTGGACAGCAGGTAAATGTATGTATAAACTTGAGCCTGTTGCGGCAGATGGAGGAGAATTAATAATATATGCGCCCCATATTACTGAGGTATCAGCCGCTCACGGAAAGGTAATAAGTAGTATAGGATATCATGTTCGTGATTATTTTGTGAATCAGATAGAGAAATTCCGTGATATTCCCGGCGGTGTAATGGCGCATTCCACGCATGTAAAGGGTATTGGTAAATATGAAAATGGGTTTGAACAGCCGCGTGTTAATGTTGTTTTAGCGACAGGAATTCCGCAAGAAATTTGTAAAAAGATCAATCTTGGATATATCGATCCCGATTCTATAAATCTTAACGATTGGAAAAACAGGGAAGATGAGGGTATTCTGTTTGTCCCTAAAGCCGGTGAAATCCTTTACAGATTATATAACAAAGAGTTACATGAATAACATAAAGTAATAGTTTGTATAAACTGATGTTTCTCAGTACAGGTAAAAATCAATGAAAAATGGTAAAAATGTAGTAATTGCGCAGTCCGGCGGTCCAACACCTGTAATTAATAATTCCCTGCGGGGGATCATAGAAGGCTGCAGGATGTTCCCGGATAAATTTGGAAAGATCTATGCCGGATTTCACGGTGTCGAAGGCATTTTAAAAGAACAACTGCTTGATCTGTCGGTTCAGGATGAAGATGAGATTCAATTACTGAGAACTACACCTGCAGCAGGTGCAATCGGAACTTGCAGGTATAAACTTAAGAAGCATCAAACCGAAGATTTCCGGAGAATTATTGATGTTTTTGCTGCCCATAATGTATCGTATTTTTTCTATATTGGCGGAAACGATTCGATGGATACCGCTAGTAAAGTAGCTATACTTGCAAATGAAAAAGGATTAGACCTTACGGCAGTCGGTATCGCTAAAACAATTGATAATGACCTTGGTGATTCGGAATTCAAACTGATTGACCATAGCCCAGGATATGGGAGTACAGCCAGATACTGGGCATTAAATATACAGAATGCCAATGAAGAGAATAAAGGATCCTGTCCATCTGATCCCGTTCTGGTCATTCAGGTAATGGGCAGAAAAATTGGGTTTATCCCTGCAGCTGCCAGGCTGGCAGACACTAATCGTGAAATTCCTCTTCAAATATATTTACCTGAATCCGATATAAAACTAGAGGAATTGAGAGATAATGTAAATGATGAAGTAGTTAAAAGCGGCAGGGTTATTGTTGTTGTCAGCGAAGGATTTAATGTGGGTGATATCGGAGAAATTAAGGATTCTTTCGGGCATACTCAATTCAGTGCAAGTACATTTACTGCACAGCAGGCAGTAGTAAACTATTTAAATAAAGCAGGCTTGAAAGCAAGAGGATCAGCACGCGGGCAGACACCGGGTACCGACCAGCGGCACAATATGATCTATGCTTCTGATGTTGACCTTGAAGAAGCATTCAGGATAGGTCAGAATGCTGTTACAATAGCAGTAGAATCCGGATCAGGATATATGTCGACAATGATCAGGAAACCGGGTGCAACGTACAAAGTTCAATACGATAAGGTTCCGCTTGAACTTATTGCAAACTCGGAAAGAAGATTTCCAAAAAACTGGATAACTCCAAGTAAAATAGATGTAACCGATGATTTTATTAAATACGCCAAACCTCTAATTGGACAGGATTGGGTAAATGTACCTTTAATAAAGGGGATTCAGAGATTTACAAAATTCCAAAAGATATTTGCTGAACAGAAGTTACATGAGTATTTACCTCAGGCATACAAAGAATAGGACTGAATTTAAATATGAATAAAGGAGGCTAATAATAATGTTATTTTCGCAGGATGAACTGAAAAATTTTGAACCAGAGCATAAATTTCTAATAGCCATTGACTCTGACGGCTGCGTATTTGATACAATGGAGATAAAACACAAGGAATGTTTTATTCCGAATATTATCAAGTACTGGGATCTGCAGCCCGTTTCAAAATATGCAAGAGCAGCAGCAGAATTTGTAAATCTGTACTCAAAATGGAGAGGTGTTAACCGTTTTCCCGCATTGATCAAGGTTTTTGACCTTTTAAAGGAATGGGATGAAGTACTGAAAAGAAATGTGAAAATTCCCGATGCTGAGCCTCTGCGTGAATGGATCACAAGAGAGACTAAACTTGGGAATCCTGCATTAAAGCAGGAAGTGGACAAGACTGGTGATCCTGTTATGAAAAAAGCGCTTGTATGGAGTGAAGCAGTAAATAATATGGTTGCTGATATGGTTTACGGAGTACCTCCTTTCCCGTTTGTCCGCGAATCTCTTGACCAAATTTCAGAAAATGCGGATATAATAGTATGCTCGGCAACACCGACCGAAGCACTTCGAAGAGAATGGAAGGAACATAATAT
>JBHPGK010000225.1:0-5639 GCA_042570605.1 Candidatus Zhuqueibacterota bacterium | reverse complement strand
GATTTAGGAGGATTTCCAAAGGACAGTAAACTTTATGAAAAATTTTCACCTTCGAATTTTGTGAAAAATTTTAAAACTCCGATTCTTGTAATTCATGGACAGAATGATTTCAGGATCCCTGTGGAACAGGGTTTTGCTATGTTTACCGCACTTCAGACTATGAATGTTCCGTCAAAGCTGTTGTATTTTCCTGATGAATACCATTTTATAAATAAACCCCAGAATGCACTTATCTGGTGGGAACAGATCCATAAATGGTTTGCCAAATATTTGAAATAGTATATAAAAAAAGGGCATCCGTAAATTCCGGATGCCCTTCTATTTAAAAAGGGAGTGTGTGTCCTCAGGCATATGCGATCTGGTTCCAGCGGTTCTTCAGGTCGGAAATGATCGGTTTTTGCTCCTTTACTATCCAGCTTGTGGAACCGTTCTTCAATCCTAACAGGTTATCGGATATATCGTACATATCTTCAAGTGCATCATCATATGCATTATAAATTACGTAAGGCATGCCGTAGTTTGAAATATTCCTGAGAGTTTTGCTCTCTCGTAAATTACCTAAATAAACCATTTTCTGGCTCAGGAAATATGATATCTGCGAGATCAGGTCTTCTTGTATCTCATCGGCAATTTCAGGGTCGGTCTTGTTTACAATCAGCCCGTAATGACTGAACTTCAATGTCTCTTTCAGTCTTTCTTTATAAGGTCTGAATTTGTCAACCTCCCTTTCTATGTTGCTGAGTTCTTTATAATATTTTACCTTGTCTTTCAGTGAATAATCATCATCATAATTGCAGGTAAAAAATAATTCATCCATTCTTTCATGAAGTGAATCCACTTCCTTTTTGAGATCTTTTGATGTCAAGTCCATATAATCACAGAAATTCATTTTCAGGTCTTTTTTCAGCGGAAGTATCCTCTCTCTATAATATTTCAAAGCATTTTTTGATTCCTGAAATTTATTGTCGACAACTGCCATTTCTTCAAGCATGTCTTCAGCCCTGTAGCTGCTTTTTGGGATCTGCCTGAACCTCTCGATTATACCCTCAACAGCCGTCTCATTCCTGAATGTCATTTTTATCCTGTCGTAAAGGACTGTTAATATCAGATTAAACAGCGCTTCCTTTGAAGTTTTCTCGTCATTTATTACACATACTCTGTTTTTAATTTTATCCAGGAAATCCATATCATCCCTTGTAAGCCCGCCGCCGAAATCCGCCATTTTTACTTTTGCCTCAGAATCGTTTATCAGGAAAATAAGCTCGTTTTTATGTAAATAGAAAAGATGCATTGATTTTCGTATAGGTGCAGACGAAATAAAACCGAAATTATCGAGAATGGTGTTCACTTTTATTTTTGTCCAGTCCAGTTCTTCTTTTCTATTATAAAAGATATCCTCAAGATAATACTTAGGCCGTAACCCTAATATATGCTGCTGGTCCGGTTTCCCAAAGTCAAGGTCAATGAGTTCCACTTTCTGTGTTTCACTGTTTCCCTGCGAAGAGATGTATTTTGATATTATAGCAGTCAATGTGGCAAGGTTATTGACTATAAGGCTTTTTCCTGTCCCGCCCTTCAGAGATAGAAATGCAGTCAGCCCGATCCCGTTCTGATATGCAAGGTCATCAACAAATTGTTTATATACTTCTTCACGGTTGACATCTTTTTTGAAGAAATCATTCAGCCTGCTGCCGCCCTTTGCTTCACTCCTTATTGATAGATATTGAAGAGCTTTTTCCCGCGAAACCTTTTTGACCAGGCTTACAAGGTCAACGACGTCTCCTTCAACATCCCTGCAGACCCAGCACCTGAACCGGTTATTCACAGGGTTCAAACTCATTGTTGGACGGGGACGTTTATCTATGTGATTTTCAAGTTTTACACAGGGCACCATTGACTTGGAAACGTCAAAACCAAGGTCTCTTGCTACACCAAGAATATTATTCTTTGAATTGATCTCTTCAATGTTATACTGCTTGTCGATTTTGTTGTTGTTAGATCTTCTTATTTTAAGCATCATAACACCAGTGTTTTAAAGTATATATTTATGTTATCTCGCTAACTGGCTTAATTTAATAAAGTTATGCCCGTTTGTCAAGAAAATTCGTCATTTTTTGTCCAGGCACGAAAGTTATATTAAGAAATTCGTCAAATTTTCTGCGGAACTTAAGTATTTTGAAAGTTCATTTGGAATAATTTTGATGGAGTAAATCATTGTTTTCCGGTAAAATACTTCTTTATAATAATGGGGCATATTATGACGATGATTATAAACTCAGTGCGGAAGGGGTGATATATTTGGAATTACCTGCCTTGGAAAAAACTTAAAAATAATGAAGATACTCATATAATGTTAAAACAAAACTTCTGTCTTTGGAACAAAGGCATTAGAAAGAAATTTATTACAAAATGGAACAGTCCTTTTAAATAAATAAAAAAAGGAGGCCTGATATTTACAAGTTCAGGTTGGGATTCCTGGTTAAGCCTATAAAGACACTATTATTAGTGAAAGTTACGTATATATGCAATTTGGAGGAAGAAAATAAATAAAATTTAAAAGCCGAATTGCTAAAATGTGAAGCAGGTTTTCTTTTGCAATTTTATGAATTTATAGTTATACTGGCATCATAATTCAAACAAATCAATGTTCTGCCGGAGGCAGATCCCGCTACAGCAGGACAAAACTCTTTTTGGAAAATTGATAATAGAAAATCAGATTATTTCGAATTATTCCCGGGAGGAATTGTAGTGAAAAAGATTTCTATCTTATACATTCTGCTCGTTTTATTAATCTTCGGCTGTGCGAGGGGCTATAGAACAACAGTCCCGATAACCGCTGTATCTCAGGATAGAGAAAGCCGCTATTTCTGGGATATTTATAAAAAACACAAGGTGTCCCCATATAATCAAGCATTGCTCAAGCATCAGGAGATGATAAAAACGCTTGAAGACATCAGGAAAGACCATCCGGCGGTATTTAAGATCAAAGAGGTCGGCAAATCAGTTGAAGGCAGAAGTATCAATTTAGTGACATTCGGTTCAGGACCGGTTAAGATTTTGCTTTGGTCTCAAATGCATGGGGACGAACCGACAGCAACTTGCGCGCTTCTTGATATTCTCAATTATTTCAATAAAAACCTGCAGCATCAGATTGTAAAAAAAATCATGAAACGAGCCACAATTTTGATGGTTCCGATGCTGAATCCTGACGGAGCAGAGCGGTTTACCCGCCGGAATGCGCAGGATATAGACATTAACAGGGATGCCCGTTATCTGCAGAGCCCTGAAAGCAGGATTCTTAAAAACCTCCAGGAAGAATATCAGCCCGATTTCGGCTTTAATCTTCACGATCAGAATCCACGGAGAATGGCTGGAAAAACGGGAAATATTGTAGCGATATCCCTTATGGCGCCCCCTTACGATTATGAGGATAACGACAATGAAGTGAAAATACGTGCGAAGAAAATTGCTGCTTTATTTTACCAATCGATAGCACCGTTTGCGTACGGGAGAGTAACTAAATATGATGCCGATTACATGCCGCGTTCTTTTGGGGACTCTATGCAGAGCTGGGGCGTAAGTACAGTTCTTGTAGAATCCGGAGGGTGGGAAGATATGGACCGTTCTATCCTTGTCAGGATCAATTTTACCGGACTTCTTACAGTTTTTCATGCAATTGCATCTGAAACATATGTGGAAGCAAATCCCACTCTTTATGATGCTCTTCGCCTCTCAGGTGAACACAACCTTTTCGACCTGAAATTATCGGGAGTAACAATCGTTAACGGCTTGAATATGCCGCCGTTTGTTGGTGATATAGGGATAAATTTCAGCATTCAGCAGACCCCTTCAGGACCGGTGGTAACCAGGGCAAACATTACCGATATAGGTGATCTCCGGGTGACAAACGGCAAAAGAAACATTGACTGCTCGGAATTGGTCGCTGTACCCGGATTTGTCATGTTTGATAAAGAAATAAAACCCGGCAGGATACTATCTGAATCAAAGGCAAAAAGTTATCTCAAACAAGGAATTACAACAGTTATCGGTTCTGTAGATCTTGATGACCACGATCAGGTCGAAGAATTAGAACGAATTGATGAAAAAAAACTTTTGGGAGTTAATCTCGGTTTCATTGGAAATGCAAATAGTTTTTCAGCAGCCGGCCCTGATGTTTCGAAAGAAGATCTTGTTTTTACGCTCTCACGACCGCTTTTAGGTATTTCTATACAAAAAGTTGATTCCTTGTTGCAGAAATATGCAAAGTGGCTTAATCTAAGGATGTTTTCAGAAGATACTATTCAAACAAAAAATATCAGGAAATCTGTAAAATTAAATGACATTCCTTTACTGACATCTAAGAGTGCACAAATATTTGGCCTGGAAAAACGGGGAATCATAAAACGCGGCGCTTTAGCTGATCTGTTATTGTTTGAAAAAAAAGAGCAATTCACACAAGACGGCATACTCAATTTTGACGATCTCACTTATATAATATTCAACGGAAGAATAGTCTTTCAGGACGGGCGGTTTTTAAATATTCCTCAAGGGAAAATAATAAGCCGCTGAATTGAATCAGATTGGGGGGGCTCAGAAAAGATCCTTGTGCAGGCTGAGAAATATCAGAGTTTATTTCGGAGGTTATTTCGGGGACACAATACTAAATTATTGATGAATGATCGATCATTGGCTATTATATGGTGAGGCGGGAAACAAATATTAAATCCAAATGACCAAATCCTAATGACAAATGACAGAAAAACTAAACACGAAGGTACTAAGACTTTAAAAACAGCGCACCAGCGTATTTAGTATTGTGTCTTCAAAATTTCTGTCCCCAAAATTTCTAAATTTATGCATGATGCAGATACCGCTAATGCGGGACAAATTGTATATTTCTAACTGAAGAAACGTATTGATTTAAATATACGACAAAAACTCTTCCACCGTAATACCGATTTTTCTTAATAAAGTACGAAGCAGACCTGGTGCTAATTCTTAATGATTTGGGATAGATAGCGTAGGCTTGTTCTTTTGATACAAAATTATATGACTGCTTGATGATGAGATATATTATATCCAAACTTACAGAAGACATTAACTGCCTTTTTACCTGAAATATTTGACAGAAATCCCATTTAAACAGAGACTTCTCCAATAAAAATCTCTTTTGGTTCGGTAATATTAAACCTGTTATGCTTTTTTTCCACTTCAATCCAACCTGTTATAGCATCCTTAATATTTTCCAGTGCTTCATCAATAGTTTTCCCCTGGCTCATACAGCCCTCAAGTTCCGGCGTTTCAACAATATATCCTTTATATTCAGGATCAAAAGTGATAATTACTTTGAATTTCATTTTAACCTCGACATTTATTATTACCTGAACTATTCGCAATAAATAAATTCGCTGCGTTTCCGTGTCTTTGCGGTTTGTGAATTAATCAGATAATAAAAATATAACCATAAATTGAGCAATATCAAAAAGTATTCATTTTCTTCAGCCAATTTCGAATTTTCTGCCTGAGGCAGATCCCGCCAAGCGGGACAAAATCCTAATAACCAAAAACAGACAGAAAGCCTAACCACGAAGTTACTATGTTATAAAAGTATTTGAAAGAGAAATGAAAAGAGGCTACCT
>JBHPGK010000224.1:0-5675 GCA_042570605.1 Candidatus Zhuqueibacterota bacterium | reverse complement strand
GCTATCAATAGAATAAATCCCGCTATTGCTGAAAATATATATACGTAGGATATATCGCTGTTCACTGACAGTTCACCGCGCAGGTGTGAATGCAGATGTATATCCGTCAAGGGCTGTAGGAAAAGGTCAAGCTGAGCTCCGATCATTTTTTTGCTTTCACCCATATATTTCTCGCTAAAAGCAGGGAGTTTTTCCTGAAGCTGCTTATAGTCGAAATCATTCTGAAGCAGCAGATACGTATAATAATTGAAGTTCATCCACATATGGATGCGCTGTTCCTGCTTTTCATATAAAGTCTCAAAAGAGCAGAAGATATCAAACGTAAAATGTGAGTTTTCAGGAAGATTTTTAATAACCCCTGTTACAGTGTAATTATCCACATTATTTAACTTAAGTACTTTTCCGATCGGATCTTCCTGTTCAAAATATTTAGTCGCAATATCTTCCGATATAACTGCGGTATACCTGGTTAAAAGCGCGGTTTCAGGATCACCGGAGATAAAGGGGAGTGTGAATAGATCAAATAAGGAATTATCCGCAAAAACAATTCTGTTTTCATAAAACAGCTTGTCCTCATATTTTACAGTATTGCTTGCTATCGGGTATAGCCTTACTGCATTTATAACTTCCGGGTAATTCCTGACCAGGGCTAGTGCGGACGGCGGGTTGCTCAGCGGGGTATTGATCTCGTTCCCACCCATTACCGCATGCATGCCGAGGCGGTATATATTGTCCGCATTTTTGTTGAATTTATCATAGCTGAGCTCACTTAAAACGTACAGAAGTATTATTATGCATGATGCCAGCCCTATCGCCAGACCCGAAATATTGATAATTGAAAATGATTTCTGTTTTCTGATATTTCTCAGTGCGATTATCATATAATTTTTGAACATTGTCATACTCCATAAAATATTGTTTTTCGTATAACTTACAAATGCCTTTAGTACCTGAATCCAGTACCAGCATTTTGCATAAAGTGTACCCTTGTTTTCCGCATTATAATTGAACATTTCCGAAAAATCACCGATCGCAGAATACTGTGTTGCAGGATCCAGGAACCGCTCAAGCAGTTTTTCTCTGAATTTTGGAGGTTTTGTTTTATTCAAACTCATTAGTCCTCTTCATATTATTTACTTAATGCAGGAACGTCCACCCAGATACTTTCATGCACCTTCTTTACCTCTTCCAGTGCTTTAATGCCCTTATCGGTCAGTTCGTAATATATTTTGCTCCTGCCGCCGCGTTCAGGTGTAGGATCACCGCTGAACGTTTTAACGTATCCTTTTTCCAGCAGCCTTGTCAGCGGTGCGTATATTGCCCCTATCGACCATTTCTTTCCCGTAGACTGCGAGACGGTATTAAGTATCTCTATCCCGTAAGCATTTTCCTTCAACTTCCAGATGGAAAGAAGAATAATTTCCTCAGACCTTGTAATGTACTTCATATTTTCCCCTTTTATTTCTCATAAAATTCCTTCCGCCAGCAAAGGTGTTATTCATCTTTGCAGTTATAATTATTTGAGTTGCTGACCACCTCAACCGGCTGTTTTATATTAATTCTGCAAAACACTGTTATTTCTCTTCGGACATAGAATAAATTTCCAAAAAAAATAGTCCGGTGTTTTTTCTACATACGAAGACATATCACAAATGTTGCATTTCAGAATGAAATATTTGAAGGCTTATTGCAGCATCATTGAGCTTAGGGTATGAGGCATGGTGCATAACAGCGTGGGTAGAGAGACCGCAGAGACGCGGAGCAGGATTCTCTGTAGTGACAGGTTAGTGACCTGTCCGTTTGGTATTTTTAAATTCAGCCTGCTTTTTACATTTTTTGTGGTTTTTATCCGTGAAAATCTGTCACATCCGTGCTATCTATGTGCTGTTAGTCACCAGGCACGGCAAACGCCATGATATTTGCTCCGGGGAAAGCGACAGATGAATCAGTATATCCGAGTACAATCCCGTCTTCGATGGCAGTGATAGTTTCCTGCAGTTTCCCGAAGGAATTATATATCCTTGCAACAGGTTTTCCGTTTTTTACAATATCACCGGGTTTTGCCAGAAATCTGATAATACCGCTTGTTGAACTTACAGGTTTATGAGAGAACAAAAGGTTGTGTATACCGGGATAATTTTTCGAATTATGAGTGAAAGTTAAATTCTGCGGTTGTATCATTTCCATTTCCGTCATAATATTAAGAACTGATTTTACACCGAATTCAACATTCGCTTCATTGACAACGTAAGACTCACCAAGTTCTATGGTCAATGCAGGAATTTTTGCTTTTATCAGACTGTAAGACAGGGATTCATTCAGTATTACCGTTTCATTTACAACAAGAAAGCCTGTTTTTCCTGCGTAACATTTTACTTTTTCAAATACATCTTCAAACTCGTTTCCCGGGAAAGGATCAACAACTGTATAAGGTATGGATTTCGTCCAGTCATTATGCAGGTCGAGGACCAGTTCCGGATCTGTATCAATAATTGTCCTGAAAATCTTATCGGCGATCCTTTGCGCCAGGGACCCATTCTTATCTCCGGGGAACGACCTGTTAAGGTCTTCCTTGCTTAAAGTGATATTTCTCGAGCCTGTTTCAAAACCGATGGGATTCATTAGCGGGAATGCATAAAGTGCCCCTTTAAGCAGAGGAATTTTTCTGATCTTTTTAAATATTTCCTGAATGATGACCATTCCTCCCACCTCATCACCGTGCCCGCAGGCTGTCAGCCATAGAACTGGACCCGGGGAAGAACTCTTTACCTGCATAAAAGGAAGCCGTCTTCTTGAGAGGTCCGAGCCTGTCATTATTTTAAAAAATGAATATCTTATTTTCTGTAGTACTGGCGTGTTCTCTTTGTCTAATTGTCTCATATTTTATCCGGTTGTTAATTCCAAAAAAATGATAAGCTGTTATTAATAACTAAATTAACTTGATACATAACTGTCCGGTTAAAAAACATAAAAATAATATTTATACATCATAACACTGGATTCCAGCCTTCGCTGGAATGACGCAACATGTATAATAACAATAAGATAGGAGCTGTCATTCCAGCAAAGGTGCGTGTGGCTCAAGTCATTCTTGTAAAAATACTAAATATGTAAGTGTCATCCTCGCGAAAGCGGGGATCTCATTGCATTATCATTACGTACTTCATGGCAGGAGATCCCCGCTTTCGCGAGGATGACACTCTGGAGACATGAATCCTATAAGACACTTTGGAACCATGAATTTTATTATTAACCAGTTGAACCACACCCACAAAGGCTGGAATCCATATCTTTTTTATTTAAAATTTGATTATGTTTTTTCAAATTCAATCTATATTTAAAACAATCCGACATAAGTTGTGTTATAACAAGATATTACATATTGTTGCCTTGCAGTTTTACCGGACACTACTGATATGTTATATAATAAATGAAATCTGAATATCCGGGGACCTTCTGAAATATTTCATAATCCCAGGTTCACTATTTTTTCTCCGTACTTGTTCTTTAACTGGTCAACTTTCTCAAATATTTGAATATTCTTTGTATTTTCCCCGAACATGGAAACCTGAAATGTATCTGTTTGACTTTTCGCAAGTTTTGAAACAGAGACTCCAAGAAGCCTGATCTCTTCATTCTTTCTGTACAAATTCGAGAATAACATTTTTGAAACAGCAAAAATTTCCTGTGCATCATTTGTCAGGTAATCGAGGCTTGTCTGGATAGTGTGGGTTTCAAAAGTACCATACCTGAGCTTTAATGTAATGGTTTTACCGAAAAATGCGCCTTTCCGCATCCTCCTTGCCACTTTCTGGGATAAACAGAGTAATGTATCGTTTATCTTTTCGATGTCGCTGGTGTTCTCTGAAAGCGTTCTCTCGTTGCCAACGGATTTTTCTTCTTCATTAGACCCGAAAAAGTGGACTTCCCTGCTGTTTTCCCCTTTTGCCGTTTTCTTCAGTTCAGGTCCGTATATTCCAAAATGTCTTTCAAGTACTTTATCCGGTGTTTCAATAAGATCCTTTACAGTATGAATCCCAATCTTTTTAAAAGCCTTTTCACTTTTTTCACCAACCCCCCAAAGGTCGGATATCTTTTTGCTGCTGATTATGTCAAGTTCTTTGTCCGGTTCAAGTATGACCAGCCCATCCGGTTTTCCCATATTCGACGCCATTTTCGCAAACACCATTGTTGACGCAATTCCAACTGTACAGGCTACCTTCAGGTTTTTCCATATCTCATTTTTAAGATTTGTTCCCAGTTCCTTTTCCGATCCGTAGAGTTTAACTGAACCGGTAATATCAAGGTACGCTTCATCTATGCTTACCGCTTCCACTTTTGGAGAATATTTGTTCAGGGCTTTTACCATTATTGTTGATGCATGTGTATATTTTCTCCCGTTTACTCCCATAAATACTGCATGCGGGCATCTTTTTGCCGCTTCGTTTATCGGCATTCCCGAATGAACACCGTATTTCCTTGTCTCATATGAACATGTGGATACAACCCCCCTGTGTCCTGGCATGGAACCTACAATGATCGGCTTCCCTTTGAGGATCGGAAGGTCTCTTTCTTCTATACTTGCAAAGAAAGCGTCCATATCTATGTGTAAAATTCTTTTTTTCAATTAACCCTCCATGCATATACGGCTTAATTCCCAGGTCATACCGCGCATATCAAAGGAAATTTCAAAAAAGTCCGGTCCCTTTACCGAGACGGAAAAATGATAATGCCTGTTTATCCCTTCGTCACTTATCCAGCAGCCGTTGACCTTATTTACCTTGTAAACCTTTTCATTCCACTTGAACCGGAGCGGCATCAGCTTACCGTTATTAAAATGACTTATTACCTCGATAGGCTCAAATATTTCTTCATAAACCATTGCAGTACACCATGTTATAGTTCCGTAACATAATATACTGAACATTTGTACAGTTGTCAAGAGGAAAATTAGTTATCAAGTTCCCCCTCCAAAAAATTTAATCTATGAATAAGTTGTTGAATAATATAATGCTTTGAAGTTGGAAAATCGTCAGACTTGATCGAAAAAACTGTTTAATTATTCTGATACAATAACTGAAAAATCAAAATATCCCGTTAGGGATAACATGTTTATAGCCTATGGAGTAGATACCCGGCAATCATAAATTTTTAAGTCCCGTAGGGACTAGATATAAAGCTTTGATCTTATGTTTAATATATTGATTTAATCGAACATATCGTCCCCTACGGGACTTTTAGGTATGTGATATTTTTCTCTATAAATATTTTGTCCCTGACGGGATACATTGTACAATACTTTTCCTCTTGTAAAATATTTTGTCTCTTTGTACTTCAATCAAAAATGGATGGTTTTGCCATAAGTCACGGAATTTAATGCCTGAATTTCAGGGGAAATCCTGTTAATATTTTAAGTTATGAAGTTCCATAGATACTTCAAGAAATAAAAATAACGTCTATGTTTTATTTGAATTCAAAACAGGAATTTCCAGAGTATTGTTTCTATAATATCATTTTATAAATCACGTTTTTATCTCCTTATTAAAGATATGCTAAAGTGTTATTTAACATGAATATTAAATAACAATAAGCGATTAATCATAATTGGTTTCGTTTTTTCTTAGCTGAAATGTCTGATATTTTATTTGATACTAATTATTGTTATTATCATATAA
>JBHPGK010000223.1:0-5685 GCA_042570605.1 Candidatus Zhuqueibacterota bacterium | reverse complement strand
ATCCTCAGCAGTTTTTGAGAATTCTTTTTTCAGATATGAATTAGCCGCCACTCCGCCCGCAAGAACAAGATGATCTGCTTTTTCAACTTCAAGAGCTTTAAATACTTTTGATATCAAAATTTTCGCGATTGTATTTTGAAAACTTGCGCATATATCGGAAATATGAGCGTTCTTATAATCCTCATCAAGGTCGTTCAGATAATACAAAACGGCAGTTTTTAATCCGCTGAAACTCAGATTCGGATCCGAAGCGGGGGATCTTAAAGTCGGGAATTTATGAAAAAAAGGATCCCCGTTTTTAGCAAGGTCATCTATTTTTTTACCTCCGGGGTAACCCAGCCCAAGAAGCTTTGCGACTTTGTCAAATGCTTCCCCGCAGGCATCATCAAGGGTCTGCCCTAAAATTTTATACTTACCGAACGAGTTCACTTTTACTATAATTGAATGCCCTCCGGAAATTATCAGCGAAATAAACTCTTCATCAATGATCTCATTTTCAAGAGTGTATGCCCAGAGGTGTCCTTCCAGGTGGTTCACACCGATAAACGGTTTTTTTAGGGAATATGAAAGTCCTTTAGCAAAACCGAGACCCGTCAGCAGGGCGCCGATAAGCCCGGGACCATATGTTACGGCAATACCGTCAATATCGTTAATATTTATGTTCGCTTTATTTAGAGCTTCATTGAGAATTACGGGCAGTGCTTTCTGATGCTCCCTCGAGGCGAGTTCAGGGACAACACCTCCAAATTCACTGTGAATTACCTGGGACAGTACTATGTCTGATATTATATTACCGTCATTCAGGACAGCAGCAGCAGTTTCATCGCAGGATGTTTCAATTCCAAGTACAATCATGATATCGGTACTATGTATGGCATTTGTAGAATCAATTGCCTTCTATTTTGCTGACTTCTACAAAAATTTTGGTTTTGGTAATATCGGAAGACACTGCTTCGGGGATTATCAGTTTTATTTCATATGGAAATGACCGCTTTTTATCTACAAAACTTATGTCTTCGGTTTTAATATCCTTGATCTTTCTTATCAGTCTTTCAGGACCTTCCAGTTTAACTGAGGAAGGATCTATCTGCGTTAAATATGTCAGGTATCCTTCGTTTGGGTTGATTTTTATATTATCCGATGATATCGGGACATTAATACTCAATTTGGGCTCTATCCTCAGGTCGATTCTGTCAGGTGAAATAAATTCAAACAGGACAAGCTCTGAAAAGCCGCGGGGGATCTTTATGAATTTTGAAAAATCTTTTTGTTCGATGATGTTTAAATTCGGATTTAATGCTTTATCGACTTCAAAATTGAATTCTGATTTGAGAAAATATTTCAAAAGTATCAGGTTTTTGCCCTGACCCTTAAGATTTGCAATTATGTGCTCCGGAACCTTTGAAGAAAAAGCGCTGTTCTCAGGAACGTTGTTTATAATGACAGGGATTCGGATGGTAGTTTCATAATCCTTGGACAGGACAACAAAGATCCATAGAATAACTGCAAAGATAAGCGAACCAATCAGAGTCTTGATACGGATGTTTTTAAAAAGTGTTTTCATAAAAAAAATAAGGGCGAGGACGTATTGGTTCTTGATTAATATTTACTTGTTTGATTTGCCGAGTTGTTTTCCAAGGCTTAATTCACCATTGTCGATTCTGATATTAAAACCGCAATCCGGGTTAGTACAAACCCAGGCTTTGTATCTTACTGTTGCGCCCTCTCGACCGAAATCGGATAGAGGTACCAATACACCAACGTTACATTTTAAACAAACCGGAAATTTCTCTTCCATAATGAATCCTCCCTGCTTCTACTCCTGCTTCGGTGTCAGTCTGAATTAAAGTCAAAACACACGGCAGGATCCTCGCCCAGAACTATAAGATAATTAAAAAATTCTAATATTTCAATTTCGAATTTAAAAACTTCATGTTTTTCCATGTTTTTTTTAAATATGAAGGCAGATTTTAGCCTTTTTTGTAAATGATTTACGAAAAATGATACTTTTTCTGCTTCAAATCGTCTTTATAAGTGATAGTATTAATATAACCGGCACAAACAGTCCCTGAAAAAGAGAACTAAAAACTAATTTCCCAAAATTACGGGGGAATTAAAAATTGAGTACGCTGTATATATAGTAAAGAACTTTTTTTTTGGGGAGTTATATTATGTTTATTTTTACAGGCTTGGGGATCAAGAACATAATTTCGAAAAAAATCTTTTATTTCTTATCCATTTTATTTTTTCTAACAAATTTTATCTTTGCACAGCAGTCACTTCTTGACAAAGGAATTGAACTGCGTGATAAGGGTGACCTTGATGAATCCCTGAAAATACTAAAACAGGCTGAAAAACAGGATAGAAGTAATAATACTGAAGTTTTATATCATATTGCATTGACCTATATCAGGAAAAATGAAATTGAAGACAGGATAGCTGCTTCAGATTATCTTGAAAAAGCACTTAAAACTGAACCGGGAAATAGAAAGTTCCTGATGGAATATGCCCTCCTGAAAAAAAGGCAGGGATTTAAAACCACAACCGAAGAAGTTTTGAAGAGAATAATTTCTCTGAGTTCAGATAATATGGAAGCAATAATGGAACTTGCTGAGATGTATATGGAGGATGGACTTTGGCATAAAGGTATGAGAAATGGCAGGTTTAGTCTTGACAGTTTTGCAAAAGTAAAACTGGAAAAAGCAGGCACTTTGTTAAAAAGAGCTATTAATGAATTTCCCGATAATCCTGATCCGTATTATAAACTTGGAGTTTTATACCTGCATGAAAACTGCCTGGATGACATGGAAAAACTCTTTAAGAGAGCAGTAGAAATAAAACCTGATTTTAAAGATGCTTATCTTTTCCTGGGATATGCTTATTATATAAAAAAAGATTATGAAAAAGCTGATTCAGCCTTTGAAGAAGCAAAGAAATTAATGGCAGGAGATGAATATGCTATGATGGAATCATTTGATCGGGTATTTGATAAAGATGCGGAAATTGATCAGGCATACTGGATTAAAAGAAATCCTTCGTATCTGGAAAAGGCTAATTTAAGGAAACTCGAACATTACAGCAGACTTGCCTATGCGAATTTGAAGTTCAGTGTTCCCAAATATAACATTCAGGGTTGGAAAACCGAAAGGGGTGAAATTTATATTAGATGGGGTAAACCACGGTTTATCTCAAGAAGCGCGCCCGGGATGCCGTTAAATGCCATTACTTTAGGTGGAACCAATCCAGGTGGTGAGACATCAGTGAGTGGGAAATCAGGGAGCGGGAAGCCGTGGAAGTTTATTTCATCAAGACTTGGAGCGCAAAAATATTTTATGTTTGCAGAGGAAAGATGGTTCTATGAAGATTACTCTTTTAATTTTGAGGATAGATACTTGAGCAGACATTATATACTTGATGATTTCCCCGGTGGTTGGGGGATCCCCCCTTATGATGAAAAGTTGAAAAACATTCCGGAAAAGTATAAAGATCCCTTCGAAAATATTAAAGTAGATTTCCCATATTATATCGCTTCATTCAAAGGTGAAACTGACCTTACCGATTTTGAAATATTTTATGTGATTCCATTGAATGAGATCCCGAGTGTACGGATGGCGAAAATAGATGAGTTAAAACTGGAAGGCGGAGTGTTTGTTTTCGATGAGCAGTGGAATCCGATCAGACAGGAAATCAAAAAGATGACGCTGCCTGCTGACGGCTCCGTACCGGTGATGACATCTGCTGTTCAATTAACTGCAAAACCCGGGAAATATAATATTACCATTGAATTTAAAGATGAAGATGAAATGATATTCGGACAGCAGAAAGTACTCAGGGAGATCGAGCCGGAAAATAACACTTTAACGATCAGCGATATAATTATCGGTGTGGGCAGCCAATCCGCTGGTCAACTACCCGGCAGAGCGGGTCTGAATAATATTCTGCCTGTCCCGTCCCTGATTTTTATAAATGATCAGATACGAATATATTTTGAAGTGTATAATCTCGAATTGGAGAATAATAAAACGGATTTCTCAGTTACATTAAGCGTATCGACTCCAAAACCGGAGAAAAAAGGACTTGCAAAATTAGCGGGTAAATTCCTGAGTTTATTCAAGAAAGAAAAAGGTGCGATAATTTCTTCGACTTATTCGTATACAGGCACTACCCCGGATGAGAAAGTCCCGCTGGATATGGACATTTCTAAACTTGAGCCGGGAAATTATGTTTTAAGCATTGAAGTAAATGATAAAAAAAATAAAGAGAGTACGGTCACAAAACGGTTCTTTGAGGTGAGGGAATAGGTAGGAACTTCGTGGTAGTAGATTGCCGCGTCGCTCCGCTCCTCGCAATGACAGTTTCAAAAGGGAATGACACATTTCTTATTGTCATTGCGAGGCATGTCCTGACCCCGAGTTCTCGGGGGAAGGAACTAACGAAGCAATCTCTAAATAAAGAGTACAATAGCAAGGGGTTATCATGAATCCTTTTAAAACCTTTAAATATTATAAAATCATATTTTTTGGAATTTACCTCTTAATATTTTTTCTGGCAATTAATGACCTCAATGCCCAAACCATCGATGAAGTTCTTCAGAAAGGCATCAAACTGCGTGAAAAAGGTAACCTCGATAAATCCCTTGAAATTTTAAAGCAGGCTGAGAAACAGGATCAAAAGAACTCCGAAGTTTTGTATCAGATTGCACTAACTTATATAGAAAAAGACAAAATTGAATACAGAATGTTGGCATCAGATTACCTTGAAAGAGCTATTAAGTTAAATCCCAAAAATACGGAATATCTTTTTGAATATGGTAAACTCAAAAAAAGACAGGGTTATAAGTGGAATGCTGAACAGATATATCTAAACTTAAAATCTATGGATATAAACCATGTTAATGTTTTACTTGAACTTGCGGAATTATATATCAAAGAGGGTGAATGGTTCAAAAATTTGTTAGATTTTAAAATGGTTAGAGCAGGTGTTACCATGAAAATTGAATTGAATAAATTTTCTGATGAGAATATTATGTTAAGTGAAAGTCTTTTAATTAAGGCGTTGGAAATTGATCCCGAAAATGAAACCGCCTTTTATTTATTGGGGCGAATAAGTGAGTTGAATAAAAATTGGGATAAAATGGAGAAATTATTTAAGAAGGCGGTTGAGATAAAACCAGATTTTAAAGATGCATTACTCTTTTTAGGCTATTCATATTATATGCAGAAAAAATATGTTAATGCTTTCAAAGCATTTGAAACTGCAAAGAATCTAATGGCACCGGACGAGCTTTCTGTTATGGAATCTTTTAACCGGGTATTTGATAAGGAAGCAGAAAGTGATGAATCATACTGGGTTTCAAGAAATCCGTCGTTTTTGACAGAAGTTAATTTCAGAAAACTTGAACATTATGCCAGAGTTGCATATGCAAATTTACACTATACAAAGCCTCAGATGAATTTACCTGGATGGAAATCGGAAAGAGGACAGGTTTTAATAAGGTTTGGCAAACCGAGGGTACTTATAAGAACTGCACCAAACGCATCTTTTTATCCACAGGGAGTTATAATGGGGGAAAACAATGTCACATCTCAAAGTGGAAATGATCTTCAATTTGTTTCTACCAGATTAGGAAGACAAAAATATTTTCAACACGCTGAAGAATGGTGGGCATATGATGATATCTTCCTG
>JBHPGK010000222.1:0-5709 GCA_042570605.1 Candidatus Zhuqueibacterota bacterium | reverse complement strand
GTGCTTAAATGTAATTTAATAAAAGAAAGATTTCTCGCATTCGCTCGAAATGACATATACGTTTGAAAAAATGGGGGTAGTCCAGATTTATTTATAATAAACCTTGACTAAATTTCAAGATTTTTTTAAATTTTTACCTGTAAGTATTTTGGTATAAGCAGTTTTCAATAAATTTTACAGCCGTTTCTAATTATTATTTTCCCTCCCTTTTATATAATGAGAAACGGCTTGTATGTTTTGGCTCTTTGTGGGATCAAAAATATGATTGTACGGTAAAACCAATCCCTTTTACAAAATATTTAAAATAGATATAGAAACAAACTTTTCACAAGTCAGGCTTCTTGTAGGTCAGACTTTCAGTCTGACAATTAATATATAATAAAATTGAATATTTGATTATATTAGACAGACAGGAATGTCTGTCCTACAAAAGATCGGTTTCTGATATGGAGGTTAATTTATATAATGAAAATACCTGAAGAAGATGATTTTCTTGTATACAAAAGGCATCTGCCGCACTGGAGAATGAGAGAATCAATATATTTTGTTACTTTCTGTACGAAAAAAATTTCTCTTAGTTTTGAAGAACAAAAATTAGTTTTAAATAATATCATCCAGGGTAATGGAAAGTACTATGATTTGATTGCTGCAATTATTTTGATAGATCATTGTCATATACTTTTCAAGCCAAACAAGGATTTTTCTCTAAGTAAAATAATGAAAGGTATTAAAGGTACAACAGCTTATAATATTAATAAAATACGCAAATCCCAAGGATCGGTCTGGCAAGCTGAATATTACGACAGAATTATTAGAGACGAAAAGGAATTATTTGATAAAATTAAGTATATGTGGAATAATCCTATAAAAGAAGGATTAACGGAAGACACTTCAGATTACCATGGATGGTATTTTAATGATGGATTTTTTTCGTAGGGCAGACTTTCGCAAGTCAGGCTTCTTGTAGGTCAGACTTTCAGTCTGACAATTAATATTTTTAAAATAAATTTTGTATATTTGATTATATTAGACAGACAGGAATGTCTGTCCTACGTTTCGGTTTATCCGGGTGTTGCATAAAAAATATGGACGGGAATATCGTTTTCCCGTCCATATTTAAAACATTGGTAAAAATATCTTCAGTAAAAAATACTGATTTATCAGATATTATGCGAAAAAGTTTGCATTTTTGTCGATAAAATCTTTTTTATCATCCGGTAGATCATCTTCTTCAAAAATAGCATCTGAAGGACAAACCTCAACACAGGACCCGCAGTCAATACATTCTTCCGGATCAATATAATGCTGATCTTTGTCTTCCTTAATACAGTCGGTAGGGCAAACCTCTACACAATGACCATCATTTGTGCATGCATCTGTAATTATGTGAGCCATAATTAGCCTCCTTTATATATTAATATTTCTTATGTCCTTAAAAAAAGGAAATACAATTTACTAAGTAATACAGTTAATTTCAAATAATTATTCAGGTTTTTTAAAATTTTTTGTGATGATATTCAAATCCGGGCACTTTTACTTAATATATAAATTAAAAGGATAATAATCGGTATTATTGAAACAGGGTAATTTGGCCGGTATTTTAATGTTTAATTCTTAAATAAAGAATTTAAATATGAAATTCAATTACATCACCGTCAACTACAACATAATCTCTGTTCACTTTCTGCCCTTCATATTTGCCGTCACCCCAGATACGGGCAAATTTAAACTTTTCTACAAAATCTTTGTGCAGTGATCTTGCAACATCTATAACGGTTGTACCTATTGGAAAAACCATCGGCTGCGATAAATCAGGTTCCTTCCGCGGAGGTTTTGAATATACTCTTAAAATATCGAGAAAACGAAAAATCTTTACCTTTAAGTTGTCAAGGTTCATACTATATTTGCTTGACACTGGAATTATATCAAACCTGTCCTGATACAATTCACTGAGAATTTCCAGATTTTCTTCATTTTCATCCAGGTCAATCATATTTGCAGCTATAAGAGCTCTCTTATAAACATTCCCAAATTCATAATCGATTTCTTCTAAAGATTTAACAATGAAAATATTTTTTTCTTCAAGAAATTTCAGTGTCTCCTCAAGTTCTGTGACCGGGTCTTCCGACAAATTGACAAATATTAATACTGCATCGCTGTTACGGATTATACCAACAACCCATGGCTCAAAATATTCGGGATTTATGGGGATAAGATCTACAAGCTGTATCTGGATATTTTCATACTGCATCATTCCCGGAATTGGTTTTAATGTGGATAACGGGTATTCCGCAACACAAGGTTCTGCATTCGTAACAGAAGCAAGGAAAGATGATTTTCCGGTATTAGGCATACCGGCAAGTACAACCTGAGCTGCACCTTCCTTCTCCACCTGGTACATACTGCTCCCACGATGGCTCATCTTCGATTTTTTGTCCGGTTCCTTTCTCAGTTTCGCAATTCTTGATTTGATATCACCCTGTATCTTTTCCGTACCCTTATGCTTGGGAATAACTTTAAGCATCTCTTCGAGATGCATTAGTTTTTCCTTGTTATCCTTTGCAATTCTGTATTTATTTTCAGCTTCATGGAACTGGGGTGTAAGATTTGCAGGCATATTTATATCCTAAGATTATTCATTTCAATAATACGAATTTTTTTGTAATTGAAATAGTTTTTTTTTCAGATTTTAATGTATAAAAATATACTCCTGATGAAAGACTTTTTGAATTAAATTTTATATTGTAATATCCGGGAAGAAGCCTTTTTGAGACCAGTGTCGAAACGACCTGTCCGGTAATACTATAAACCTGAAGCTTAATCATATCTTCTTCTTTGATATCGAAGCGTATATTTGTTTCGGAATTGAACGGATTCGGATAATTTGAATATACCTTAATATGTTCGGGTTTTTCAATTTCTGTTTTGACAATATCTGAGTATGCTTCTTTACCGTCATAATCAATTTGTTTTAACCTGTAAAAGTAAATACCTGAAGTTAAGTTTTTATCTGTATATTCGTATGCTTTTTCTCTATCCGTCGTTCCGCCTCCCTGTACCAATCCGCCCTTATCAAATGTCCTGCCATCATTGCTCCGCTGAACTTCGAATCCAAAGTTATTCAATTCTGAGGCTGTAATCCATTCGAGCCTGACAAAATTGTTTCCGGGGACAGCATCGAAAAAGAGAAGTTCAACCGGTAGAACAATCGGTTGAGTTCTGTTAAGGACGGCATTAAATGTATACTCAGGATTCTCGATTTTTGCATTTGCCGTATCATTATATGTGTCAATAAATTCTGAAAATGTGTAAATGAAATAAGAGGAATCACTCAGTGAGAAGGATGATCTTGTTCTGAATTGAATATATCCGAGAAATCCCCAGGCGCTTGTGGAAACACCCAATGAATCTGTTCTTGATACGCTTAAACTAACTTCACCTTTATTGACATTTGAAGAGAAAGTGTAACCTGAAGAACCTAAAATGTTATTTTCGACAAAGATCAGTTTTTCTTTGGCACCTATGTAGGAAATTTTACTTGTGTCAAAGGAGACTTTTGCAGTATATGAATTCAGATTAAAAACGTCCTTTGCGTATAAGGAAAGATAAAAATTTGTACTTTTATCCATGTCAGTTAAACTGTTTGTACTGTCATAATGAGAAGAAAATTCTTTCTCGATATCCATTGCCAGTTTCAAATCTTCATTTTTGAGAAGATCATTTTTTAATATATATAATCCTTTATCCTGAATACCCAGGTAAATATGGTTTCCCTCTGAAATTACTTCTTTTGAAACGCCGTCTGTAGAATAATTCCCAGCCTCATAGGGGTTTTGGAGATCACTTATATTTATAATTCTGACACCTGCATTGACATCGGCAATATATGCATAATTATTCGAAACAAAAACATCCGAAAAATCGGTGCCGGGAGTATAACCGGAGACCAGATACGGTGATGCCGTGATACTTATATCCAGTATTTTTAATCCCCCGATCCCGTCAGCAAGGTATGCATATTCACCTGAAATAAAGATCCTCTTCGAACTTCCATCTGTATCATAGGAGCCGGCTTCACCCGGATTTGACGGATCACTGATATTTATAATTTTCAATCCGTAGTCACCGGCAGCTAAATATGCATGATTTCCTGACACGGAAACACCCTGAGAATAACCTGATGTTTTATAACTGCCTGTCTTTAGCGGTATTGATGGATTACTTATATTAACAATACACAAACCGCTGTCTCCGTCAGCAATGTAAGCATAATCCCCGGAAACAAATACACCTTCTGCCTGCCCGCCGGTATTAAATGAACCGGTTATTGATAGATCTGACGGATCATTGATGTTGATTATTCTTAATCCATCTGTAAAATTTGCTGTGTAAGCATAACTCTCAACAACGAAAATATCCTTGATCACGGAAGGAAGAGAAATATTTGATATGCTTGCGGGATTTGCCGGGTATATTACGTTTATTACTTCAAAAAAGGATCCGTTTCCAACGTAAGCCTTTCCATTATCGAGATAAAAGCTGTAACATTGGCCATCCGCCCATGTTCCAACCAGGGTTACATTTTCATTTATCTGAGGTTTATAATATTTGTCCTGTCCGAATAATAGAACGTGCTGAAAATGCAGGATTATTAATAAAGTGCAGAATTTTATAAAGTATATTTTTGGATAATTTTTTATCATTTGTTAGCAAATTTATAAAAGGAGGATCAGAAATTGTATTGTGTTCTTAATATAATAAACAACTTCGCAAAATCAATAGCAATTTATTCAGGAATGTATGGTGGAAATGTGTATTTCGAATACTCTGTGACCCGGTGAGAAATAATGAATTGCCACATTCTGACTTTTCTGTTTTTCAATGAGCTTTAAGTCCGAAATTGAAAGAAAAGTAGTGGAATATGTCATCATGCTTGTGCAGAGTAAAAGGATTATGAATGTAAATATTTTTAATTGTATAATTGTATTTAACATCAAAAGTTAACAGCAGGCTTTTTTTAATGGGAATTTTAAATCCGAAAACATAATAAATGTAAAACCTATTGCCAGTATTCAGAATAAATCCAGTGACAGGATCCTCTTTTTTATCGGAAAAAATCCAGTATGTAAACGGTGCAAGCCCATAACCGTAATAAATCCCGGGGAATTCGTATCTGTGCCCGTAAGTAAGGTAAACAGCATTTGCATTGATATTCCCGAATAAAACATTAGAAGTTCCAAGCGTTATTTCACGTGTACTAAATAGCGGATTATTTAACAGATATTGTTTTTTTTTGTGGTAATTCCAGCGCATCTCAGCTGTTAGACCCGATAAATTTAAATTTACATCAGGATCAACATAAAAAAGGCTGTATCCGATAGAGGATCTTATTTCAGGTGTTTTTAAAGGGATATTATCCTGAGCGGCAGGATTTTCAAAAAGAAGAAGGATAAATACTGCTGTAAGAATCAGATGGTTTATTTTCATATTCAAGATATTCTGGGTTTTTTATTTGTCTTTCAGATACCTGCTCTCTCTTTCCTTGTTAATTTTTTCAATGGCTTTTACCCTGTCTGCTGCCTTACCGCTGTTATACCCTGTAAACATGCCGAAACCTGCAATTGTACTCTCCAGAATTAAAAAAAGTTTTCCGCTGTTGGCATGATATGCTATGGAACCAGCAGGTATTAAACCGAGAGCCGCAAATAC
>JBHPGK010000221.1:0-5767 GCA_042570605.1 Candidatus Zhuqueibacterota bacterium | reverse complement strand
TGGAAAAGATATGCACCGGCTTCTCGCACCAAAGCGTTATGTCGAAAAGGGATTAAAAGCATTTTCTAAGTTTGCCAAAACCGGGAAAGCGAAACTGATAGGTAAAGTTATTGAACTGACAGGAAAACGCAGGGATGGGACAGAATTCCCATTTGAGGTTGCTCTTTCATCAGTAAAACTGAAAGGCAAATGGAATGCAATAGGTATCATTACCGATATTACAGAAAGGAAAGAGGCAGAGCAAGCGGTTAAAAAAAGTGAGGAACGCCTGAACAGAATATTGACAACATCATATGAAGGATTCTGGTTTATTGATAATGATACGGTTACTCTGGATGCTAATCCTGCTATGTGTGCGATACTGGGCAGGTCCAGAGAAGAAATTACCGGCAGGACCATTTTTGATTTTGTCGATGAAAAAAATCAGAAGATCTTTAATGACCAGGTTAAACAGCGTGAAAAAGGGAAAGAAGGTGCATACGAAATTGAACTGCTCCGTGCAGATGGAACAAATGTACCGTGCCTTTTTAACGCAACGCCATTTACCGATGATACCGGTAAAAAGACAGGTTCATTTGCCTGGGTAACGGATATCACCGAACAGAAGGAAAAAGAAAGAGCCGCATTATTAGGATCTGCGATAGGTGATATATTGATTTCTCCTGACCCGTTCCACGAAAAACTTCAAGCATGTACTGAAGCTTTTGTTCAGGAGATAGGTGCTGCATTTTCAAGGATCTGGACAGTCAATGAAGAAGAACAGGTACTTGAGCTTCAGGCAAGCGCAGGTCTTTATACTCATATCGACGGCAAACGAAGCCGGGTAGAGATTGGAAAAAAGAAAGTGGGCAAGATCGCCAGAAACGGCAGACCATACTTCAGTTATAATGTAACAGAAGACCCGGAAATAGATGAAAAAGAATGGGTAAAGGAACAGGGGCTGGTTTCTGCTTACGGTTACCCAATGAAAATCGAAGAAAAGGTGGTAGGTGTTCTTGTTTTATTTTCCAAGACATTAATGAAAAAACAGACCCTCGATACATTATCCTCAATAGCAAATGCAATAGGGATGGCGATCGAGCGTGAACGGGCAGAAGAAGAACTGAAGGAGCGTATGGATGATTTGGAAAGGTTCAGCCGCCTGACCGTCAACCGGGAGGAAAAAATGATTCAGCTCAAGGAAGAGATCAATACTATTTTAGTTCAAATTGGTAAGGAACAAAAGTATAAGATAGTAAATTAATATACACATCATTTAAATTGAGGAGGATAATATGTTCAAAGAGGAAAGAGATTCATCATTATTTGACTGGAACATGATAGGGAATATTGAGGAGGGCCGCCCTAATCTTGGCTCGACAATGGATGTAGCTGTCTACCGTCTCATGCAGTTTACGCTGAGAGATGTCATTATTCAGGAATTCGATACAGCAACGGCTGAACGAATATATTTCAAAGCCGGCGAACTCGCAGGCCGGGAACTGTTCAAGAATTTGATTAAACATAAAACCGATTTTGGTGCCTTTGTAAAGGAATTGCAGGATCTCCTGGTAAACCTGAAAATTGGTATCATGAGAGTCGAGAAATCAGATTTTGAGAAAATGGAATTCACTCTTACGGTAGCGGAAGATTTGGATTGTTCGGGACTGCCGGTCTGCAGCGAGACCATCTGCACCTACGATGAAGGCTTCATCAACGGCTTACTTTCGGAGTTTTCCGGAAAGAATTTCGATGTAAAGGAAGTCGATTGCTGGTGTTCGGGTGACCGGGTGTGCCGGTTTGAAGTTAAACCAGTGGTTTGAGGACATAAAAAATGATACAAATCGATGAGCAGCATATTGATAAGATTACAGAGGTGTTTTATTCGATCCTGATGGGCAAGAAACCTTTACCGATCGAACTTCCACCTGAGCATCCCGACGATGAAATACAGCAGGCAGTCAGTTATATAAATAAGTTCATTGCTGAATATAATGAAATGACGGACTTTGCGTATTATCTGGGACGGGGGGAACTCAATATCGAATTGCCCAAGGGGAAATTGTTAATTGTTCAGTCGTTCAAGAGCCTGCATGCAAGCCTGAAAAACCTGACATGGATAACACAACAGATCGCAGCCGGAGATTTCAGTCAAAAAGTCAGTTTTATGGGCGAATTTTCCGAAGCTTTCAACAGTATGACAAAGCAGCTGCAAATCTCTTTTCAGGAACGGAAAAAGTCCGATGAGGATCTTCGTAATCAGATCATGGAGATGAACAAAGCACGTAAAGCAATGTTAAACATCCTTGAAGATCTTGAAAAAGCAAAGGAGGAAGCTAATTCTGCCACCAAGGCGAAGAGTGAATTTCTTGCAAGGATGAGCCACGAAATAAGAACACCAATGAACGCTATTATCGGTATGAGCCATCTTGCGCTTCAGACAAACCTTACTCCAAAACAGAAAGATTATCTAAATAAGATTCAATTCTCTTCTCATAACCTTTTAGGAATTATAAATGATATTCTGGACTTCTCAAAGATCGAGGCAGGCAAACTTGACATCGAGGAGATCAATTTTAGTCTCGACGATGTGCTGAACAATCTTTCCAACCTTATGAGCGTCAAAACGCAGGAAAAGGGGCTGGAATTCCTCTTTGCCGTAGATAACGATGTGCCCAGATATCTGATCGGTGATCCTTTACGTATTGGACAGATATTAATAAATTTAACGGGCAATGCAATTAAATTTACTGAAAAGGGAGAGATATTAGTCGGGGCAAAAGTCAAAGAATATAAAGAAGATAAGGTTTTACTTCAATTCTCAGTAACCGATTCAGGAATTGGTATTCCTCAAGAAAAGATAGCGTCGCTATTTGAGGAATTCACACAGGCAGACGGATCCACTACACGTAAATACGGAGGGACAGGATTAGGTCTTGCGATCTGCAAGAGGCTGTCAGAACTTATGGGGGGCGAGATCTGGGCTGAGAGTGAACCCGGTAAAGGGAGCAGTTTTATTTTTACTATTCTTGCAGGAAAACAGACGGAAATAAAAGAGAGGCGTTTTGTACCGGCAGTTGACCTGAGGGGAATGAAAGTTCTTGTAGTAGACGACAATAAGGATGCAAGGGACATTTTTGAGGCTTATCTCAATGGATTTTCGTTCGAAGTTAAAACAGTCAATTCGGGGAAGGAGGCAATTGATGAACTGTATAAAAATGGCCAGATCCCAGGTGCAAAACCCTACAGGCTTATCCTTATGGACTGGAACATGCCCGGATTGGACGGAATTGAAACATCGGTGCAGATAAAGGAAAATTTTAAAATAAAACCTCAGCCTAAGATCGTAATGATGACGGCTTTCGGCAGGGAGGAGATTATGAAACAGGCTGAACAGGCAGGGCTCGAGGGATTCCTTATAAAACCTGTCAACCAGTCTGTTCTTTTCGATACAATTATGTCGGTTTTCGGACAGGAAGATCAGGTGGAATATGTTTCAGCTAAAAAAGAGGCTGATTATGTTGAGAAATTAAAAGATGTCAAAGGCGCATCCATCCTGCTTGCAGAAGATAACGAGATCAACCAGCAGGTGGCTATGGAACTTCTTGAGAAGGAGGATTTTATCGTATCGATAGTAAATAACGGGAAGGAAGCATTGGAGGCTGTAGAGGGATGGGATTACGATGTGGTTCTGATGGATATACAGATGCCTGAAATGGACGGCATGACCGCTACAAAAGAGATAAGAAAAAATCCTAAATTCAAAGAGCTGCCGATCATTGCAATGACCGCTCATGCCATGGCTGGTGACAGGGAAAAAAGTATTGCCGCCGGTATGAATGATCATATTACAAAGCCGATAGACCCTGATAATCTCTTTTCAACTCTTGTCAAATGGATCAAACCGGGTGACAGAGGATACGTTCCCGAAGAAATTGAAAGAGTGGAAGAAGCACCCGGCGAAGAATTCCCGGAAGAGATTCCCGGAATTGATATAAGCACTGCTTTAAACAGGGTTGCTGGGAATAAAAGTCTGCTGAAGAAACTTATACTGAGCTTCCGAACCAGCAACCTGGACACTATTAATAAGATCAATGAATATCTCCAAAAAGATGATTTCGAGACTGCACAGCGGCTTGCACATACTGTTAAAGGGGTGTCGGGAAATATTGCTGCAATGGATGTATTTGAAAAGGCGGCAACACTTGAAACGGCGATCAAGGGCAAAAACACAAATGAATTCGAACATCTGATAAAAGAACTGGATGAAGCACTTATTGATATTTTTCAGTCTATTGAAAAACTGGAACAAGCAGAAAAAGAAGAAACCGATGAACCGGTTGAAGAAGTAGAGATCGATAAAGAGGAGGTAATTAAGCTGCTTACAGAATTGAAAGAACTGCTGGAGGAAGATTTCACAGAAGCAGAGAAAAGACTGAAAAAGCTAAAGGAATTGCTCGGCAGGTCCGGATTCAGGGAAAATATAAAAAAGCTTGAATCACAGATAGAGGATTATGACTTTGACAGTGCAGTAGATACTATTGCTGAGATAAAAACCAGGTTTTCCGAAGGAGATAAATAATGGGCACAGCTTTAAGTTCTCAAAAGATTCTGGTTGTTGATGATGCACCCGAAAATATTCATATATTAATGGAAACATTGAAAGGTGATTATAAAATGGTGGCGGCGAAAAACGGTGAAAAAGCCCTTGCTATTGCCGGCGGTGAAAATCCACCTGATATAATTTTGCTTGATATTATGATGCCGGAAATGGACGGTTATGAGGTTTGCAGAAGACTGAAGGAAAATGAAAGAACAAGAAAAATACCTGTCATTTTCATCACAGCTAAAAGTGAAGTTGAAGATGAACAGAAAGGGCTGGAGTACGGAGCTGTGGATTATATAACAAAACCGATAAGTCCCCCGATCGTTAAGGCAAGGGTAAAAAACCACCTGGAACTCAAGATCAGACGGGAAGAGCTTGAGATACTCGCCAATAAACTCTCCAAGTATCTTTCTCCGGAGGTGTATAATTTGATCTTCACCGGGGAGAAAGACGTTAAAATTGAATCCTACCGTAAATATCTTACAGTATTCTTTTCCGATATTGTGGAATTCACACCCAAAACAGAGGAAATGGACCACCAGGAGTTGACCAAATGGCTGAATAATTATCTGAACGAGATGGCAGGAATTGCACTAAAACACGGCGGAACACTGGACAAATTTATTGGTGATGCCGTAATGGTCTTTTTTGGTGATCCTAAAACAGGAGGGCATGAGATAGATGCGGTAAATTGTGTAAATATGGCACTGGAAATGCAGTCCAGAGCAAAGGAAATGGGAGTGGAGATAAGGGTCGGTATAAATTCCGGTGAATGTACAGTCGGGAATTTTGGAAGTGCTGAACGGATGGAATATACCATTATCGGAAAAGAAGTAAATGCCGCGTCCCGCCTTGAGAAAAATTCTGAACCCGGGAAAATCCTGATTTCGGATAATACCTTTAAACTTGTTAATAATTCTGTTTCCTGTGAATCCAGAGGAGAGATCCACCTTAAAGGTATCGAAAGAGATATTATGACTTACTGGGTCTCCGAAAAAAAAGATTAATATATGGTTTTTCAGAAATGATGTATACTACACATCCCAGAAAGAGAGTTTAAAAAGGACTATCATGTCATTCCAGCGCAGGCTGGAATCCAGAAAAAAGAATAGCCGGGAAATTCCTAAGCCTATTTATTTTTTATAATCAAGGAAAAGGACTTCTTATGCTTTTATTAATAAT
>JBHPGK010000220.1:0-5819 GCA_042570605.1 Candidatus Zhuqueibacterota bacterium | reverse complement strand
TAACTTATGAAATGATTATTACTTTTTTGAACAGGTGGAAAAGGATACGGGGGTAGGGTGGATGTCCGGTTCAGTGTACGGAGCTTTGAACAGGCTCAGCAAAAACAGATATATTTCCACTTCGAAAGTTGAACAATCGCCGGAGCAGACCGGAAGACCAAGAATTTATTACAGGCTCACAGAATCCGGTAAGGAAAAATTAGCCGATACACAGAAGGTTACCAGATCTCTCTGGCTCGGAATTCCCGATTTAGAGAAGGCTGAATAATATATGAAGCTAAAACCTTCAATTTGTTTAAGATTTACAGACAGGGTGCTGAAACATCTTGCAGAGGATGAAATAAGGTATTCCATAACCGAGTACATGGAATCAAAATATAACAAATTAAAAAGTGAGAAGGGTTCTGCTTCAGCAGTGATATTCTGTCTCATTTTGTTTACCAAAACCATTGTCTCACTTTTTTACGAAAACATAGTCTGGAGTATAATCATGTTTAAAAATTATTTTAAAGTCGCATCGAGACTGCTTTTAAAGAACAAAAGTTTCTCGGTCATTAACATTACAGGATTAGCAGCCGGAATGACCATAAGTATTCTGATCCTGCTTTATGTTGTAAACGAAATTACATATGACCGGTTTCATGAAAACAGCGGGAATTTATTCAGGATAGGTACTAAAGTCCGAATGCAGGGAAGAGAAAATGAAGCACCCGGTGCACCGGGTCCGCTTGGTCCGATGCTGAAGGAACAGTCTCCCGAAATTCTTAGTTTTGCACGTGTTCAAAAAAGTAATAATCATTTCATAAGTTACGAAGATCAACTATTTGAAGAATCAGGTATTTTATATGCTGACCCGGATATTTTTAATATTTTATCAATAAAAGTTGTCAATGGAGATCCGGAAACTTTTCTTAATGCACCGTTCAGCCTTGTTTTAACGGAGGAAACAGCGGCAAAATACTTCGGTGATGAAGACCCGGTTGGAAAGGTGCTGAGATGGGATAACAGCACTGATTACACCGTAACGGGAGTAGTAAAAAAGATGCCGGAAAATACTCATTTCAAATTTAATATGCTTGTTTCATTTTCTACCCTCTATAAGACCCACCCTGAGGTTAATACATGGATAGCAATGAATTGTCATACTTATATTGAGCTTAAGGAAGGGACTCCTCATACCGGATTGGCGGAAAAGTATACAAATAATCTTCTGTCAAAAGTAGGTGCCATGGCAAAACAGTACGGTGTTGAGATAGAGTTAAGGCTTACTGCTGTGACAGACATACACCTTCATTCCGAACTTAGAGGCGAGATCTCACCACGCGGTAATCCTGCTATGATCAGGATATTTGCCACGATAGCACTCTTCATCCTCCTTATTGCATGTATTAATTTCATGAACCTCTCAACATCCCGTTCGATGCAGAGAGCCAAAGAAGTAGGTATGAGAAAAGTCCTGGGAGCACCTAAGGGTAGGCTGATATTTCAATTTCTAAGTGAAGCACTGATCCTGAGTTTTATAAGTATAATAATATCAATAATACTGATCAAGTTTCTGCTGCCTGTATTCAATCAACTGGTAGACATGGAGTTGACATATAATCCTGTCTCTGACTGGAAAATCTCTCTGGGAATTATTGGGCTCACCCTACTGGTAGGAATTTTATCCGGTCTGTACCCGGCTGTTTACCTGTCATCTTTTGTCCCGGTAAAAGTTCTGGCATCGAGGCTGAAAACCGGCAGCGGTCACAGGGTATTCCGGAACGGTCTGGTTGTGCTTCAGTTTGTCATTACAATTGTCCTGATAACAGGTACGTTTATTATTTACCGGCAGTTAAACTTTGTCAAAAAAAGCGATCTGGGATTTGACAAAGAACATGTGGTCGTAATTTCACTTGAAGGTGAAGTCAGGCGTAAACATGATGTATTTAAATCAAATATTCTTCAGATCCCAGGGGTTGTGAATGCTTCCACGTCATCTTTGATCCCCGGAAGAGGCAGAAGTACTCTACGCTGCAGATTTGAAGGAGTGGACGAGGCAAAGGTTTCAACTTCGCAGTATATGGAAGCGGACGAGGACTACCTGGAAACAATGGGCATTAAATTGACCGCAGGGCGAACTTTCTCAAAAGAGTTTCCTGCCGACAGGTCTTCATCTTTACTGATAAACGAAACCCTGCTAAGTGAGCTTGGATGGGATTCGCCTCTTGGAAAGGCTGTCTTTATTCCAAATCTTGAAAAAGCAAGGCAGGGCGCGATCCAGTTTGATGCATTTCAGGTGATCGGTGTGGTCAGTGATTTTCATTTTGCATCGTTCCATGAAAAGATTAGTGGGTTTTTCATAAGGATGCCGGGAAGCAACAGTTATATGTCTGTTAAAATACGCCCGGAAAACATTGCCGGAACTATTGGTTTTATCAGGAGACAGTGGGAACAATTGGAGCCGTCCGTTCCTTTTGAATACTCATTTTTCGAAGAAGAGATCGAGAACCTGTACCGAACCGAACAGCGTCTGGGTACGATCTTAACATATTTTACAATTTTTTCAATAATGATAGCATGCCTTGGGCTTTTCGGGCTTGCATCATTTACGGCTGAACGGCGTACTAAGGAGATCGGTATCAGGAAAGTACTCGGCGCCACTACAACAGGTGTGGTCGGGCTTCTCTCGAAGTCGTTCCTGAAATGGGTGATAATCGCAAGTGTAATTGCCTGGCCTGCTGCATATTATGCCATGAACACCTGGCTTACCCGCTTTGCATACAGGGTCGATCCCGGGATCTGGGTCTTCGTACTATCTGGACTGATTGCCCTTGTGGTCGCATGGATTTCCGTGGCTTTCCAGGCAGTCAGAGCAGCGACCGCCAATCCAGTTGATTCTTTGAGGTGGGAGTAAAAGGTTACCGCCAGAAAGAGTTCAAAAACAACCCGGTTAAGATTTCGAAAATATTTACCTGAGTAATTGACCTCGATTCCGCTCTTAAAATATTAACGGAACGGGAATAATTTCAATTTACTGATGATAAATAAAAAATCAGAAAAAATCTCTGCAGGTTTCATATTAATATTGCTTATCACAGCGCTTATCCCGGGCAGTAATACCGTTCATTCGCAGGAAAATGTTAAGTATATTGTTAAAAGGGTCCAGGAAAACAGCGCTAAGATGCACGATTATATTAAATCAATTTCTTTTAAGGGAAAATCAAAAAGATATTTCAGTTTTGCTGCTAACTCCATAGATATGAATTTTGTACCTGAAATGGAGGAATATTATTTTGAAGGTTTGTGGATCCGGCCTGATTCATTAAGAATAAAGATAAAAGCACTGAGGAAGATCAAGACCCCGAATAACCTTTTTTTTTATGAATCAAAAACAAAGGAACCTGACTATCTGGTAAAGATCGACAAATCTATCCCTGTCCCTAATCCCATACAATTTTCTTATGATTTATCACTTTTAGGAGTTCACGAAGGCACGCGCCGCACTAAAGAAGGAAAATCAATTAAATATTGGCCTGTTTTTCCTTTTGCCGCCGGAGCCGACTCATTATATAATTATGAATATATAGCGAATGTTTCTTTAAACGGACGAAGAGTTTTTTATATATATGTAACACCCAGATTTAATGATCTGCCTGCTGTATCAGGAACATTTCAGATCGATGAATATGAATATAATGTTGTTGGATCAAACATCGTTTTTAATGAGGCAGCAGGTTTACTTAATCCCGATAATGAAACACGATTTAAATCAATTGCTTCTTACTCAATCATTCCCATAGCAGTTGATGAGGATCACCGGATAAAATCAAAATATGTTCTTTACCATACCTTTTGCTGGCTCCCCGAATCAATTGACGAAGAACTTTTTGCTATGATTATGGGAGTAAAAATAAAGATGTACCGTAAACTGGAATTTTATTCATATGAGATCAATCCTGTAACAGACGAAAGGGATCCTAATATCAATAAAAAAATAATATATGATATTGATCCCCAACTTGAAAAAGAACTTTTTAAAGGTCTTGACAACCCTCATGCTTTGACCAGAGAGGAAGAAGCTGAAATTCTGAAAAGTCTGGAAGAATCCGCAGCGAAAAAGGATGTTTATTCTAATATCTTTGATATGGAATCTTTGGCAAAAGAAGTATATAAAGGAGAATTAAAAGAACACAACTCTAAATTGTTCCGGATAAAAGAGGTAATCGGTGATAACTTTTTATATAACCGCATAGAGGGACTTCAGATAAGCTATGGAAAATCTTTCGTAAATACATTTTTCAATAATTTGACATTTTCTGCCAGGGCAGGTTATGGTTTTAAAGACAGGCGTCCAAAGATCGAATCAGGTTTTATTTACTTTTTTACTCCAAGCACAAAAAAATTCTTTGCAGAGGCTTCAATTTATAACACAATAACATTTAACGAAAATAAACAGCTATTCTCAAACGGTAAAAATACATTTTCAAGTCTGGTTTATAAAACAGATTACCGGGACTACTATTACGTTAAGGGTTATAACATTGGTCTTGGCATGAAACCGGATAATAATTTTGCGGTAAAACTCTCGTTAATCAATCAGATACAGGAGTCAGCTTACAATCATACGAGATTCAGTATTTTCAGAAACAGCAGTCCATTTAGAACAAATCCGGAAATAAAAGAAGGTCAATTAAAAGCAGTTCGTCTTTTGACACAGTTCAAAAACAACCACCTCAATCTGGGCATAAAAGTTGAATACACGGCGAAAAATATTTTAAATAGTGATTTTGAATATATGTATATCAAAGCCAGCTCGGATTACAGCTTTAACACACATCCTCTGGGGGAGATATACTTATCTTTTAATGCGGGGACTTCAAATGGCAGTCTCCCGCCTCAGCTCTGGTTTGATTTCGGTGGAAAATCTCTGTTTAACTATAGCGGGATGCTGCGCGGAACCAAATTTAAGGAATATACAGGAGACAGAATGTTAAACGGGACAATCGAATACTCCCTTTACGGTGGAAATATTTTCAGATATTCTTCAAACAGATCAATATTTTCAAAAATTAAAAGAATGACAAAACTGTATTTCTGGGCAGGATTCGGATGGAGTAAATTATCACAAAAGAACATAAGCTATGCAGCCGGTATAAATACGCCTATACGGACAACCGACGGGATGTACAGCGAATTTGGATTCGGAATAAGCGACCGGTTCAATATTTTAAGGCTTGATTTTATAAAGAACACCGTCTCCAAGAATGCAATTTTATTTACTGTTAACGTATTTAGATAAAGATCACAAAGTAAAAATTTCAGAAATTTTATAATTTAACAGTTGAATACACTCACAATTGTTTGGCTTTCCGTGGCTTTTCAGGCAGTGAAAGCAGCAACCGCCAATCCGGTTGATTCTTTGAGGTGGGAATAAAGGGGAGGTAATTAAAATTACACCTCAATGGAGAAAATAATCTATGAATCAGATATAGCACCAAAATCACAATCTTGATTTTTAGAATATTTCTTATCTTGTGTCTGTTGCCATTTAAATGACCATTTCCAGTTGGGAGGATGTGAAATCCTATCTTTACATTTTTTACAATTGAATGTAAAAAACAAATTATAAATGTTGTCCAATTCTAATCCTGCCATCCCATAATTATGTTTCAAACATAAGACATTTTTAAAACCAGCTGTAGGTAATTTTAGCCATTGAGCAGGTAACCCACCCCCTTTTAATTTTATATATAAGAATTTGCAATTTTTTAATACTCTCTCAGGATAGCAATGAATTGTCATACTTATATTGAGCTTAAGGAAGGGACTCCTCATAC
>JBHPGK010000219.1:0-5826 GCA_042570605.1 Candidatus Zhuqueibacterota bacterium | reverse complement strand
CGGCGGGTTCTTTGATAAATGTGGACAACATGCTGCAGGTTAACTTTTTTACAACGCTGTGGGACAATTTTAATCCAAATCATTTTGCGGCTATACCGTCACTGCATGGAGCATATCCAATTGTTCTTGTGTTTTTTGCCTACAAGGCATTCAAAAAAAAACTTTTCCTGATGTCTTTATACCCTATCGGTACCTGGTTCGCAGCAGTTTACCTTAATCAGCATTATATCATTGATTTGATTATCGGGGCTTTTTATATTGTAGCTGCATACAAGATCGAAGAAAAGATCTTAATGCCGAAAATTTTTGAAAAAACAATATTTAAGGATTATGAAAACCAAAAATCTTGAAAAAATTGTCTGCCCGCTTTGTAAAACGGAAAAATATGATATCTATGCGGAGATCAAAGGGCTGAATTATGTCCGGTGCACCGGCTGCAGTCTTGTATATGTAAATCCAAGGTTAAATGACTCATATACTCAGCAGATTTACGAAGGGAAGAAACTGAAATCACGGTTCAAGAATTTTCTGTATTCCCGCCGCACTATGAAAGACCTCGAGAATATCGACAAAAGAATGCTGCGCGGAGAACTGCTGATGTACGAGGTGGAAAAATATCAGAAATCCGGAAAAATTCTTGATATTGGATGCAACAGGGGATTTTTACTGGCTGCCGCAGAATCCTGGGGATGGGAATGCTACGGGATCGAGCTTGTTCAGTGGATGACAAAACTTGTCGAAAAAGATTTTAATGTGACAATATTTAACAAGGAACTCCTGGAGGTCAGCAGGGATTTTGAGGACGGTTTTTTTGATGCGATAACCATGATCGATATCATCGAACATCTGCGTGACCCTGTTCAAAACATGGTTGAAGTTAACAGGCTGCTGAAAAAGGAGGGATTCCTGCTAATAAACACAGTTGATGTAGAAAGTTCACATGCAAGAATACAAGGTAAAGACTGGGGACATTTAAATCCTTTTGAACATTTATGCGTTTTTTCAAGAAGAACGGCTAATGTGCTTCTTGAAAAATGCGGGTTTGAGATAATCAGATTTTTACCGAGCAAAGGCTCTGCCGGCGAAATGGAGATCCACTTAAAAAAAGTAAAAGATCTATATTAGAAGTTTAAAGTTCAATAATTATCTCTTTCGTTTCCAGATTAGCCACAGATACTTCCATATCTTCATCGTATAAAGTATTATTTTGCCTATCCCATATAGTTATGTGTGTAATAAATATAGCTTCGTCATCAGGAATAAGCTTGTCCTCATAAACAAATAAAACATAACCATACTGGTTAGTTACCTGTGTTTCAGTTTCAGTTTCAATAAACATTCTCTCTGCAAAAGGATTATCCTCTCCACTCCAGGATACAATATGTTTAACACGTGCGGAAACTTCAATAGGGTAGCCCTGCATCAGATCACCTGTTTCAGCATCCTGCAGAATAATCTTAACTTTAGAGATTTCCTCCTCCGGTTCGTTGTTAGTTGAACTTTTTTTGCAGAATGCAAATACAAGCAAGAGAGACAGAATAAAAACTGCGGTTTTTTTCATGTTATTACCTCTTTTATTAATATATTCCGTTATTGAATATATAATAATGTTAATAATAAAACAAGATAATTTTAGCATTTCATTCACTTAAAACAATTGTAAATTTTGGAATTTAGCTTTATATTTATAATGAAATTAAATGGCAGCTAAAATTTATAAAGTAAAAAATCCAAAAACTTTCATTTTCAGCCAGATCTTTTTTCCCAATCCGGTAAAAAATATTATTAACTCATTGAAAAGGAACACCGGATTCGGAAATCCTGTTCTAAGACCATCCGGAATAAGATCATTCGCAAAACTTGAGAAGGGGTATATCGGAAAAGTTAAAATAAGAGGTAAGATTGGAAGTATTATTTTAATATATTTTCCAAAAGACATGTTAAAACAGTATAATTTAAAACGGAAGAAGGGGATAAACGATTTCGTTAGTGCGTATTTTGATAATACCGTTAAAATATTCAGCATGCTTTTTGACAGTTTTACCGATTACCAGATATTAAAACTCGACAAATTCAAACAAAAAGAGAAGATCACAAAATATGTTACTTTTTTGAGAATGGATTTCCCACTTACAAACAGAAAAATTAACAATCATTTTTCCATATACATGCCTGTTCAGTTTATTAAAAAGATGGAAAAATATTTCATCAAAGAAGTCTCGAGTTCTAATGATATTGTAGACAGAGCAGTCGAACTTGACGAACATATTCGCGAATACATTAAAGCAAGGAAACAAACAAAAAAAGATATTTTAAAGACCAAATTTTCCGAAAAGGAAAGTTTTAAAACAGAATTCATTGAATTTAATGAGTTGGTTCTGTTAAGTGATCCCGAGATAAGGATACTCCTGGAAGAATTAATAAACAGAAGATTTACCGACAGGGAACTGGTTCTCGCATTATCGAGTTCATCAGATGAATTAAGAACGAAATTCCTGAAAAACATGTCCAGGAACAGGAGAAAGGAATTATCTGAGAATTTTTTCCTGATCGAAGGGCAAAAGGAAGAAAAACTCCGGGTTCAGAAAGAAGTGCTTTATATTCTGGTTGACATGATAAACAAAAACCGGATCAAATTCAAAAAGGAAATAGAAGAAAAACTTGTTAAATTATCAGCAAAATTAAAAAAGGAAGCAGCAGCTGAAGCGATTAGTTTCCTTGAATCGGGCACTCTGAGAGGAATGGTGGAGAAACTTAATAACAGGCAGATGCAGCTTCTGGTCAGGAGGGTCGGCAGAAAATCTCTGATCCTCGGGCTTATCGGCGGGGATAACGATATTAAGCGGAAATTTGTTGTAAATATGAACGATGAGATGCTGGTTATGGTAAAAGAAGATGTAAATTACTGGAAAAAGCAGATCCCGGATATTGAAGAATTACGGATTTTCGCAGCTTCTGCTCAAAAAGAGATTGTCGGCAAAGTTGAGAAAATTATTGAAGAGGACAGGAAATTACTAAACATCAGGCTAATTTAATGAAGAAATCAGCAAATAAAATCCTGGAAAAGTTAAGAGAAGCCGGATTTAAAGCTTATTTTGCCGGCGGGTGTGTCAGGGATATGGTAATGGGAAAAATCCCAAAAGATTATGACATCGCCTCAAGCGCTAAACCTGAAGAAGTAAAAAAACTTTTCAAGAGGACTATTGATATTGGTGCAAAATTCGGTGTAACAATAATACCGTTCAACAAAAATCAAATTGAAGTTGCTACATTCAGAGCGGACGGGCCATATCTTGACGGAAGAAGACCCTCCAAAGTTATATATACAGATGAAAAAGAAGATGTTCTAAGAAGAGACTTTACAATAAACGGGCTCCTGTATGATCCGGTAAATGATAAAATAATCGACTATGTTAACGGTGTAAAAGATATAAAGGCAAAAATCGTCAGGTGCATCGGAGATCCGTATAAACGTTTTGAAGAGGACAAACTTCGCATGATCAGGGCAGTCAGGTTTGCAGCGGACCTCGATTTTAAACTTGAAAGGGACACTGAAGAAGCGATCAGATCGATGGTCTATGACATAAAACAGATCAGTTCAGAAAGAATACGTGATGAGCTGAACAGAATTCTGCTCGGCAGCAGTCCTCATACGGGAATCAGAAAGCTTCATGAGATAGGTCTTTTAATGGAGATACTTCCTGAAGTTGCGGAAATGGATGGTGTTCCTCAACCCGAAAAGTTCCACCCGGAAGGGGATGTTTTCGTACACACATTAATGATGCTTGAATTAATGAAATCCCCTACCCTGACGCTTGCTTATGGAGTGCTTCTGCACGACATAGGAAAACCCGAAACCATTGAATTTAAGGACAGGATAAGATTTAATAATCATGATAAAGTTGGCGCATTGATTTCCGAAGAGATATGCAAACGACTGCGCCTGTCAAACAGCGATAAGAAAAAAATCGTTGAACTGGTAAAAAATCATCAAAGGTTTATGCATGTCCGCAGGATGAAGCAGAGTACATTAAAAAGATTCTTGTCGATGGATAATTTTCTGGAGCATTTGGAACTCCACAGGCTGGACTGCATGGCAAGCCATGAGAAACTTGAGAACTATCAATTTCTTGAAAATCTAATTGAGAACTTGCCGCCGGAGGAAATGAAACCTGAACCTCTTATTACCGGACATGACCTGATAAAACTCGGATATTTACCGGGACCGGGCTTCACTGAAATATTGAATTTTATTGAGGAAGAGCAGCTTGAAGGCAAAGTTTTAACAAAAGAAAATGCTATAAAGCTTATCATAAACAAATTCAGGAAAAGACAGCTTTAATATCCAAAGAATAAAGATATTGCTAACGTTAAGATAGATTTGTATATTTTTTAGAGGGAGTCTGACCTATTCAATTCAGATAATTATCCCGATTTAAAACAAAGGACTTTTGCCATGCAGATAACTTTACTTGACCACCATAAAAATGCTGATGCTTCATTCATAGATAATCCAAAAGTAGAGATCACATTCGGTAACGAGGAAAGTGATTATTATTTAAATCTCAAGGATAAAGTTAATACGGATTATGATCTGGTTCTTTTTGAGCAGAATGTTGATGCGGTTATATCTACGATAGTATATTATTTGAACACAAAAAAAGAGCCTGATATTGAATGTATTTACAAACATATCTCAAAAGATAAATTTCAGAAGTACATTGATGATAAAAAGAAAAACATATTTGCCCTGAATACATTAAAAATTTATGGAAGCGACCTTGAAGATATTGAAAAGATTTACCTTTTGAATCCCCATGAGACTGGTCTTGCTAATATCAGCATTTCACATATTTTGTATAAATCGGTTGATAATCCGTCACCTTTTATCAGGGATCTGGTCGGTTTAGCAATTGCGGCTGACTATACTATGGAAAACTGTCTCGACACAATGCTCGAGATCATAAAATCATATAAGGACATTTTTCCCTGTCTTTTTGACAGAATACAGGACCTTTCATTGAACAAATTCAATCTTCTCGATTCAAAATTAGGTGAACTTACCAGGATGTTCTGGTCACCTGTAATGCTTGAAGGAGATGAAGGTGCATACAAGCTGATCAACAATATTTTATCCTCAAATGAGTTCAATTATCACGATCTGTTTAAAACCTGTGATAATCCCGCAGTCAACTTTATCAAAGAAAGCTATGAAAAGTTCTCAGAAATTTTAAACAGGGAAAAAAGCCGTTTCAATGAACAAAAAATAGTTGACGGTAAGATATTTATTTATGAACCGGAATACCAGTCAGAGAACTTTATCCGGGAGTTTTCAAATATCATAAAAGATGAGAACCTTTTTAATATTATCGTAATGAAAGTAAAAAAGGACGACGGCGCAACAAAATATTCCATAAGGCGCGGAAAACTGGATGTGGATATTGGCGGGGTCCTTCATCAGATGGAGGCAGGAGGAGGAAATCCATTCGCCGGGGGCGGTACTGTAGCAAACGAAGAGAAATTCGAATCAGAATTCAAAAAGCATATCAACAGGATTTTGCCTGATTAGTATCAGATTTTCCGAACAATTCATCCAATTTCTTTTTAACATCTTCTTTTGATTTTTTTTCCACCATATTTATATCCGGATTAATTTTATAATACCCGCAGTAATTTCTTCTTTCTTTATCATTTACAAATTCCGCTTCGGTCTCTTTACACCCACGCGATTTATAAGGATCATAAAAAACGCACATTTTACAGCAGCTCAGGTCTGCAGTACATTTCTGGCACTCATCATTATGAAAGACCTTTTCAATCTCTCCC
>JBHPGK010000218.1:0-5863 GCA_042570605.1 Candidatus Zhuqueibacterota bacterium | reverse complement strand
AAATATTTTATTATTATTTTCAAGCAAAATATTTCACAAAATTACGTAATATTTAATTTGAATATCTGTTTTATTGATTGTGTAAATGAACTATCGGATATATTACTATAAATTCGTCGATTATGTTCCAAAAAATTTGGAACAATCAGATTAAATTTAAAAAATTGTACATTATTCAGAAATAGAGCAGGAAATTTATAACAAAAAAGGCGATATCAGAAGATACCGCCTTTTAAGGTAAAAAATGGCTATTGTTATATGATGGCTATTTTATCTAAATAAAGCTAAAACATTTTGCGGTGTAACATTAGCCTGTGCTAACTGAGCAGTAGCTGTCTGTTGTAAAATTTGTAATTTCGTTGATGTTAACTGCTCTTTGGCAATATCTGCATCAAGAATCCTGCCTTTTGTAGCCTGCGTATTGGTAATAGCTACACTCAAAGTACCTTCTTTAACTGTCATTCTTGAAATATATGCACCTATGTACTGCAGAGAGTCAGAAACAGTTTCGATTGCAGTGTTTACGTTGCTAAGTGCAACACTCGATCCGGTGGCTGTAAATACTCTGCTTGATACGTCAGAAGAAGTAATTGATAATCCAGATGCCGTATGATTTTGTGACAACGAGAATACTAAAGTATTCGTTGTGCCTTCACCTGTTTGAAATGATGTCCCGGTATACGTCCCGTCGACAAGAGCAATATTATTGAAAGTTGTTTCCGATACAATATTATTGATCTCTGTGGTTAACTGATCGATCTCGGTCTTAATAGCGTTACGTTCTGCTGATCCAAGAGCATCACTTGCAGACTGCGTTAATTTTTCTTTCATTGTGATTAAAATATCACTGATATTCAATAAACCGCCCTCAGCAATGGATAAAACGTTTTTTGCTGTGCCAACATTATCCAATGCAGTTGCTAATCCCCTGTACCGTGCATTTAATCTTGTTGAAATAACATATCCAGCCGGATCATCAGCTACTTCGTTAATTCTTTTACCGGTAGAAAGTTTTAATTGGCTGATTTCTAAATTTCGGTTGACAGACTTCAAAGCATTAAGAGCATTGAAAGCGGCAATATTGGTGTTTATACGTGTGGAATCTCCCAAAGCCATTTCTATACCTCCTTGTAAAATTTTTACCCTTCAGCATCCGTTGCTTAGGGGTATTTATTTAAGTTTTTATTACACTCCTTAACGATTGAGCAAATTTATGCTTATCTTAATAATCGGCAAACTTTAATTAATCTTTAGATTTTTTTTAAATTTTTTTTCACAATTGAATGTAAACCGAAAAAATTGTGTTATATTTAATTACAGAACTTTTAAACATAAATATCGTATAATAAACGATGTTTGAATAAAAGTCTGTAATAAGTGTATTATTTTAGTGTTCTGTGAAACTTTTTTTGTGTATTTATTGTCTTTACATAATAAGGAAAAAAATAAGGCGAACTGATGGATAAAATTAAAGAATATTTTCAATTGAAATTTTTACCTGTACTTTTGATCTTAATTGGATTGATATATTTGGTTACAAATTCAGTATTTGCTGAGAAAATAGAATATGAGCTGACTGAAGTAAAAAAAGGCAAGTTTATAAAGACTTTGATTGAAACAGGTGAAGTACAGGCTGTTAATTTTACAGCAATTGAAGTTCCTCACCTTCGCCGTACACAGTTTCAAATTATTGAAATGGTTGATGAAGGAACCGTGGTTAAAAAAGGTGATATTCTTGTTCGGTTTGATCAATCAGATATATTAACAAATATCGAAACTTATGAAGCACAGCTTGAAATACAGCTTGCTGAGCTCGAAAAGCTAAAGGTGACTCAACGTGATGCAATCAAAAGATTGGAGAATGCACTTGATCAGGCGAAATATTCCCTCGACCTGGCTGAAGTGAGAAAAGAGTTATATAAATTTGAAACGAGAATAAGGCAGGAAGAAGCCGGAATCCTGATGAAACAGGCACAGATCGATTATGATGAAGCTTCAACTACAATTCAGTCGCAGAAAATACAAAATGAAGCACAACTTGAAAAACAGCAGTTAAGGAACAAGCAGATCGAAGAAAGGATTGAAAGAGCGGAAAGCGATTTGGACCTAATGACAGTAATAAGTCCCATGCCCGGATTAGTTGTATATCATCAGGAGCGATTTGGCCCATTTGGAGGTCAAAAGGTAAGCGTGGGTGATAATGTCCGGCCCGGTCAGTATATCATACAACTGCCGGATCTGTCAAAACTGAAAGTTGTTTTCGGGATCAATGAAGTCGATAGAGATAGAGTATGGTCAGGACAGAACGGCAAAGTTACATTTGAAGCTTATCCACAGGTTGAATTCGAAGGAATCGTTACTCAGATCAATAAAATTACTGACTGGTTTGGAGGAAATGAATCGAACGTAAAACTATTTAGTGTCGAAATGGAATTAAATGAAGCTGATGATAAAATCAGGCCGGGACTATCCGCTCAAATAAGATTGGTGTTAGATGAAAAAGATGATTTGCTGCAGGTTCCTCTTAGCGCGGTATTTGAAGATAACGGGAAGACATTTGTAATGTTAAAAAGCTCTGAACCGAAACCAAGAGAAGTAGAAATTGGTGAAAGAAATTATACACATGTGGAAATTAAAAGTGGTTTACAGGAAGGCGATAAAGTCGTAACTAATGCTGTAGATCTTTATGGTTCAAAAATCGGAAAATCAAAATATGACTATAAAATAAGTCAGATTTCTGAATTTTTATCGCAGCATTTTTCGAATATCAAAAAACTTGGTATTGATTATGACTATGATTCAAACAGGGGAAAAGTCGATACTATTAAGACAAATACTGATGATTTTCAGCTTCCGGATGAAGTAAGAAAAATGCTTGAAAGCAGGGGTATAAAGATAACTCCTGAAATGATAGAGCGTTTTAAGAAGATGCAGGAAGGCGGCGGCGAACAAAGAATGCAGTTTCAAATGAGCCCCGGTCAGGGACGCTCTGAGGGTCAGAGAAGGGAATTAAGAATGAATCCTGATGCTGGACAGCGTTCAAACAGAGAACGCAGTGAAGGACAGCAGCAGATACGGACTGAGATAAAAAAAGAAGGAAATGCTCCTGAGAAAAAAAGAAACGATGAAAACAAGGAAAAAAAATAGTGAATTTTTTTCAAAAAGAAATTCAAGAAAAAATTGAACAAGAAAATGAAACAAATTAGATGGAAGGTATAAAATGGTAAAGGCAATAAAATTCTTGACCGGCAGCAAGAGGAGGATTTTTACTCTGACTGTTATTGTATTTGCGGCTTTAATTCTTGGGTATATTGGGTACGGTTCGACTACACCGGATATCGCTTCATTTACTGCCGAACAGGGGGAGTTTATTATTGATATTAATACCAGCGGTGAACTGCAGGCACATAAATCGGAATCGGTTTCTGCTCCCCGTGGAAGACGCAGATGGCGTGGTGGACAACAGATTATATCCATTGCCCCTGAAGGATCGTCAGTAAAAGAAGGAGATTTTGTACTGCAGTTTGATACATCGGAATTGGAATCTGAACTCGAAAATAAGCTGGATGAACTAAGTAATGCCCAGGCAGATCTGAAGAGTTTGAATGCTAACCAGGCTGCTACAATGGCGCAGTTAAAGGCATCGTATGAGACTCAGACATATTCTCATGAACTTCAGCAGATAAATCTCGAGAAGATGAAATATGAAGCGGAAGTTAAACAGGAAGAAGCAAAATTAAATTTGAAAAAAGCAGATATAGCCCTGGAGCAGGCAAAACAGAATATCGAATCACAAAAGATTAAAGATGTTGCAGATTTAAAGAAAGCTGAAATGGCGATCAGGCATATAGAACTTGAAATAGAGAAAATAAGGGAGCAGGTAGAAGATTCTAAAATAATTGCACCCAGTGATGGACTTGTAGTTTATGAAAAGATCTGGGGACCCAGCGGTCAGCAGAAAATAAAAGTAGGTGATTCACCATGGTCAGGTCAGGCTTTGGTCACATTACCCGACATGTCCACCATGCAGGTAAAGACACAGGTTAATGAGGTGGATATTTCTAAAGTCAGAATGGGGCAGGAAGTAATTATTTCATGTGATGCTCTCCCTGATTTAACCTATTATGGTACGATCACTGAAGTTGCGAATTTAGCAAGGTCAATGAACAGAACAACGGAATCAAATGTAAAGGTATTCGATGTTGTTGTTACCATCAAGAACACAGATACTAATTTAAAACCAGGAATGACATCTACAAATCAAGTGATAACCGACAGGATCGACAGCGTCGTTTACGTTCCGTTGACCTCTGTTTTTGAAATGGACGGGAAAACAGTCGTTTATGTTCTTGATCCTGCACCAAAAGAGAGAGAAGTTGTAGTTGGTGAGAAGAATTCGGATTTTATTGTAATTTTAGAAGGATTAGAACCGGGAGAGAAAGTAACTTTAAGAGATCCGACTTTACCGCTTGAAGAATTAGGCGGTTCCGTGAAAGAAAAACCTGCCGGCAGGCAGAACAGGAGATCCACAACGACCGGCAATGGCAATGTTATGATAAGGATGCATTAATATGAATGTTCAGGAAAGTTTCAATATTGGAATAGAAGCGCTTAAATCACATAAATTACGTTCATTTTTAACGATGCTCGGAATTATTTTTGGAGTTGGCGCTGTAATTTCCATGCTTTCTATCGGTGAAGGAGCAAAACAGGAAGCTCTGGACCAGATCAAATTACTTGGTATGAATAATATTATAATTCAGGATTTTCCTGCCAGAGATACGGAACAGGGGACGGACAGAACCAATTTTTCAATGGGCTTGAATCTGGCTGACGGTGAAGCCATAAAAGCAATATGTCCTCTTGTTTTAAATGTTGTGCCTCATAAGGAACTGGATGTTGAAATTCGATACGAAGCAGAAATTGTACAAGGAATGGTGATCGGTACTTTTCCTGAATATGATGAAGTCATGAATTTTAAAGTTAGAGAAGGAATGTTTTTCGATTACAGGCATATGGAGGAAATGGCAAGAGTCTGTGTGGTCGGCAATGGTGTAAAACGTGAGCTTTTTTATTTTTCGAATCCTATCGGTAAAAAAATCAAACTTGGGCAGCTGTGGTTTACGGTTATCGGAGTAATGGAAGATAAAGGGATCGGAGGTGGAAAAGGAGGAACTTTAAGGACAAGAAATTTGAATCTTGATATATATATTCCTATTACAACTGCTTTAAAAAGGTTTCAGCATAACTGGTTCGACAGTGAGATCGATCAACTTGTGTTAAAGGTTAAAGAGACAGGTAAGATCAGGGAGACAGCTAATATTGCTAAAAATATCATTGACCTGCGTCATAACGGGATTGAAGATTATCAGATCGTTATACCTGAGGAATTGTTAAAACAAAGTCAAAGGACCCAGAAGATTTTTAATATTGTTATGGGAGCTATTGCGGGAATTTCACTTCTGGTCGGTGGTATTGGCATTATGAATATAATGCTTGCATCAGTTATGGAGAGGACGCGTGAGATTGGTGTCCGGAGGGCTGTCGGAGCAACACGGAAAGATATTTTAGGACAGTTTATCATTGAAGCTATAGTTTTAAGTTTTACAGGCGGTATTGTCGGAGTTGTTCTGGGATTCGGTATGACCAAAGCAATTACAGTATATGCCGGCTGGAAAACAATTGTAACGATCTCATCGATATTTTTGGCATTCGGTGTATCTGTAGCTGTCGGTATGATCTTTGGCATATTCCCGGCTAAAAAAGCCTCTGAACTCGATGTGATAGATTCACTTAGATACGAATAATAATAACGGGCACTGAATTATCCTTTAAGAACCCAATCTATTATTGCATTTTATCT
>JBHPGK010000217.1:0-5936 GCA_042570605.1 Candidatus Zhuqueibacterota bacterium | reverse complement strand
GCCGGGAGCTGGTATCCTGCAAGCCGGTCATCATGCGAAGAAAAAATAAAATCATTCATCGATGAAAACTTAGTTCTAAAATCTGAAGATCTGTTGAAAATTGCGGGTATTGTACCTCATGCAGGATGGGTGTTTTCAGGAAAAACTGCGTGCAATGTCATAAAAATATTAAGTGAAGACAACGGCTGTGATACGGTGGTTGTTTTTGGCTCGCATATGGGACCAAACGACAGAAACTTTTTAATGAATGATGGTTTTTGGGATACACCTTTGGGAGAATTGAAAATTGATTCGGAAATAGCATCAGGATTATGTAAAAAATTTGATTTTATTGTTGAAACAGCACACAGTTTTCAACCCGATAATACTATTGAACTCCAACTCCCGTTTATAAAGTACTTTTTCGAAGATGTGCAAATTGTACCTATAGGGATCGCACCGCGGGGAGATTCTCTCGATATAGTTGATTATATTATCGATAATTTCAAAGACAAAAGTATTAAATATATCGGATCAACCGATTTGACGCATTACGGACCAAATTATGGATTTTCTCCTCATGGGATCGGATATGAGAGTGTGGAATGGGTAAAAAACGAAAATGATAAAAAAATAATTGATCTAATGGTTTCACTGGATGAAGACTCGATTATTAACGAAGCATTTACCAGTCATAATGTCTGTTGTCCCGGAGCTGTTGTGAGTACTATTCACGCTGGAGTAAAAAACGGTGCTAAAAAAGGGGAATTATTGGAATATACTACGAGTTATGATATCTCTCCTTCAAACAGTTTTGTTGGTTATGCAGGAATTGTTTTTTAAAATAAGGATAATTTATTTTAATGGGATTGATGATCAGTATATCAGGTATCAGAGGCATTGTTGATAAGGATCTGACACCTGAAATTGTAAAAAAGTTTGCATTTTCATTCGGTAAACACATTGGCGGAGGTAAAATTGTAGTTGGTAGAGATTCACGCCAAAGCGGAGAGGAACTTAAAGATCATGTGTTTTCCGGTCTCCAAAATGCCGGCTGTAAAGTGATCTATCTCGGCATATGCCCAACCCCGACCATCGAAATAAATGTAAAACATCTAAAAGCTGCCGGCGGCATAGCGATAACGGCAAGTCATAATCCTTCTGAATGGAACGCATTAAAACTTATAGATTCAAAGGGAATGTTCCTGGATGAAACAGAAGGTGAACAGGTAGTCAATATTTTTAATAATGATAAAACTGTCATTTCAGATGAATTCGATATAAACAAAGTTGAGTTCAGAAATGATGCTGTAAAAAATCATATAAATAAACTCTTAGATATTCCATTTATAAATACCGGTTTGATAAAAAAGAAAAAATTCAAAGTTGCGCTGGACTGCGTGAACGGTGCCGGATGTGTAATGTTTCCTGAATTGATGAGTGAACTGAATTGTGAATATTCCGGAATAAATCTTGAGCCAAACGGTGAGTTTTTAAGAAATCCCGAACCGACAGCGGAAAACCTGGAAAAGTTTTCAGAGTTTATTAAGACAGGTAATTTTGATATCGGTTTTGCCTGTGATCCGGATGCAGACAGGCTGTCAATTGTAAATGAAAAAGGAATACCGCTCGGGGAGGAATATTCTCTGATTACAGCAGTTGATTTTTTGCTGTCAAAAAAAAAGGGAAACGTGGTCATCAATGAATCCACTTCGATGGGCATCGATGTTGTAGCAAAAAAATATGATTGTGACGTTCTAAGAACCAAAGTGGGTGAGATCAATGTTACAAAAAAGATGATTGAAACCGGCAGCCCGATAGGTGGAGAGGGAAATGGGGGAGTAATACTTCCGGAAGTTCATTACGGAAGAGACGCATTTACGGGAGCTGTTCTTGTTTTACAGCTTATGGTAGAAAAGGGAATACCATTCAGTGAATATCAAAAGAGTCTGCCGAAATTTTTTATGCTGAAGGAAAAACTAAATATGCAAATCGATTCTTATGGCGACCTGTATCATGCCGTTAAAGATAAAATTAAAGATGTCGAGTACAGTTTTACTGATGGTGTCAGAATAACTGGAAAAAACTGGTGGGTCCATATCAGGAAATCCAATACAGAGCCGGTTGTAAGAATTATCACGGAATCGGACAGCAAAAATACAATAAAAGAAATATCTGAAAAATTCATAAATATTTTGAAGGATAAATTTTAAATGAAATTATCAGATTTTAAAACTGAAATCAGTTTATATAAAACAATTCGTGGTCCCATAGTTTTAATCGTGGGAACAATTGTATTCGGTGTACTTGGATATGAAATTATCGAGGGATGGGATTTCCTGGAATCATTATATCAAACTGTGATTACTTTATCAACAGTAGGTTTTGGGGAAATCAAGAAAATATCCGATGCCGGAAGGGTGTTTACTATTATCCTGGTGGGATTCGGTATCGGCAGTTTCGGTTATACTATCGGCAGTATTACAAGTTTTATTGTTGAAGGAGAATTAAAACAAACATTTAGAAGGAAGAAAATGATGAAAAAAATAAACAGCCTGGCAGATCATTTTATCCTTTGCGGTTATGGGAGAACAGGAAAACAGGTCGCAAATGAATTTTTAAAAGAGAAACAAGATTTTGTCGTTATTGATACAGATGAAAAAGAATTATCGGTTTATGAGGACCAGTTTCCGGTAATTATAGGCAATGCGACCGAAGACGAAACTTTAATAAAGGCAGGAATTGAAAGAGCCAGGGGTCTGGTTGCTTGTTTAAAGGATGATGCCGATAATATTTTTGTGACATTATCAGCAAGACAGTTGAATCACAAGATCACGATTGTTACGAGATGCATGCAGGAAGAAACTGAAAATAAATTATACAGGGCAGGCGCAAACAAAGTCATACTGCCTCTCGTACAAGTGGGAAAAAGGATTGCCAGGATGATGATCAATCCTGATATAACAAGTTTTATGGATGTTGTCTCAGGTGATACTGAACTGGATCTGTTAATAGACGAATTGAAAATTCTGCAGGATTGTGAATTAGAAGGAAAAACACTCCTTAATTCAGGTATACGAGAAAAAACCAACGGTATGGTGTTCGCTATTAAAAAGAGTTATGATAAATTAATTGTGAATCCTTCAATTCATGAAGAAATTATAAACGGTGATACACTTATTGTAATCTGTGAAGTTGGGAAAGTCGACATATTAAGAGCAATGGCAGGTCACAAAAGGTAATTCTTTTATAAATAATAGAAAATATAATATATTCTTTAATTTCGGGAAATTAAAAAATGTCAGAAACTCCATATGTTAAAACGGCTTTATTTCCGATAGTTCTGTTTTTTACCGCTTTAAGTTTATACTGCGGTAGTAATTTAAATGATGAAGATAAAATCTTAAAATTATATTCTGATTTAACAATTGAGTACAGTAAAGAAAACCTTCGTGGTATAATGAAACCCGTATCAAAGGATTTTAAGTCTGATATTTATAATATGAGCAATTATGATGATTTTATGTATTCAAATGCAGCACTTTTGAAAATGAACAGAAATATCAGTGTCGATATAAGAAATATTGAAATTACCATAAACGAAAATAATGCCGAAGTGGTCTATAAATTACATTTTATCAGCGATCAGAATGAATTTATGTGGAAGCAGAAAGACTACTTAATAAAATCCAGAGGTGGATGGAAAATTATTTCTAAAGAAGAGCTTGATTGATTTTGTCTGCATATTTTAGAGAATAGAATAAAGTCGAAATATTTTAGATCAACGGATTAGAGCGGAGAATTTGAATTCTCCGCTTTACCATGTTAAAATACTTTTTATCATATTAATGGAAAAAATAAGATATTACTCATTGAATAATTACTTTAAGGAAACATTCGGTGAGAGAGTGCACAGGATCCCCGTAGATGCCGGATTTTCATGCCCGAACAGGGACGGAACAAAGGGTACAGGCGGATGCATTTACTGTGATGAACTTGGATCGGGAGCTGGATTTATTAAACGTGAGGAAGAGGTGGTCGAACAGGTTGGATCAGGGATAGAGAATATAAATAAAAGGTTTAACGTAAACAAATATCTCGTTTATTTCCAATCGTTTACAAACACGTATGGACCTTTAAGTAAGCTGGAAAAACTATATAAAAGCGTAATCGATATAGAAAATGTAATAGGCATTTCCGTTGGCACAAGACCCGATTGTGTAGATGAAGATGTTATCGGAATTTTATCGGAAATTGCAAAGACAAAAATGGTTTGGATCGAGTACGGTCTGCAGTCAACTCATGATAAGACCCTTGAACTGATAAACAGGGGACACAGTTATAGTGATTTTTTGAAAGCAGTGGAGATCACAAAGAACAAAGGGATAAAAATACTGGCGCATATCATAGTTGGACTGCCCGGAGAAACTCGTGAGGATATGATGTCTACTTCCCGTGAAACGGCACGGTTAAAATTAGACGGTTTAAAAATTCATTCCCTGTACATAGTAAAAGGGACTGAATTGGAGAAAATGTACAATCAGAAAAAATTTAAGTTACTTACTGAAGACGAATATATTCAAATTGCCGCAGATATCCTCGAAATTCTCCCGCCCAATATGGTCATACACAGGCTTGTCGGTGAATGCGACAGGGAAAGGCTTGTAGCACCTGATTGGAGTTTGAAGAAGAACCAGATATTAAATGGAATTAACAGTGAATTAAAGAGACGAGGAACCAAGCAGGGGAGCAGGTACAAAAATTAAATTTTAAAATGTAAAATTCCGGATTCCTGCCTTTGTTTGAGTTGTTCAACTTCAGAATGACAGTTTCGGTTTTATCGCTACTTTATAGTTTTGATAAACAAACACCTCTTCATAAATGATACTATCTAATTAATTGTTATTATTTATGTTGTGTCATTCCCGAGCAATCGGGAATCCAGAAATCAAAAATATTCTATAATTTCGATTGTATGAATATTGGTATGTTAAATTTTAAAAAATAATAACGATATATTTGAATTTAATAATATAGATTTCTGTTATTTATGATGTTCTCCATTACAAAACTGAGATTGTTTTTATTGATCCAGGCAGTTGGTATACTTATTCCGTACCATTTTAATGTATCTTGATGTCCTGATACGCCCATGACTCTATATTTTCCTAATGGTGGATTGTAATAGCTGTCAAACCAAAACAGAGTGTTTGAAGATCCATGTGGTTCTATTTTTACCGGTATTCGCTTATTTAGATTGTTTTCAAAAGACTTTATTGTAATTAATCCAGGATGTTTTTGCATATTTCCTTCTTCTACTATAAATTCGCTTGAAATATATCCGCTGTATTTCACCGGGGCAGCAATTTCACACCAGTTATTATATACTCCGTAGATAAAAACAATAGAATTTTTTTCAAGTTCAGCAATTAAAGGATATTGGTTTCGATTTGGTGGATTATAAAAACTGTAAACATTTGCATCGTCTTTCTCAATCAATCCTTTTCTTATGCCGTATTGTTTTTTATGCTTGGTTTTTTTATTCACAGTAAAAACACCTCTATTGGTTCCAATCCAATATTCAAGGCTGTCCTGTTTAACACAGTAAATTGCAATCGGGACGTCAGACAATTTAAATTCATCCCATTTTTGAAAAGTATTGTCCGATGGATTGAATTCTATAAAACCCACAGCAGGCTTTGAATTCCCCTCATAACCTATGTCAGCGGTATGATAAATAATTGAGTTTTCCTTTATAAAACAACCTGTTATGTTTTTTTCAATAAGATCTGAAAAGCAATATTGAATAGAACCATTATCTTTGTTAAAACATCCTATCCCTATAGAAAGTGATTGATATTCATACTTGATATTATAGACAAAATACAGCTTATCTTTAAAAAAAACAGGTGAGCTAAAAAAATAATAATATATAAATTCTCCCAAATGTTTAATTC
>JBHPGK010000216.1:0-5952 GCA_042570605.1 Candidatus Zhuqueibacterota bacterium | reverse complement strand
CACTTATACTATCCAATTTAGACGTAAACATGCCTTTTTCTGTTAACGATGAACTTTTTGTCCTTGGACCTCCAAATAGAATCGTTGAGGTCGCTGGTTTATCCCAAAATCCAAAAGAAGGCGGAGTAAGTAAATGAATCCAATATTTAAGGCATTGATAAGCACAATTTTTCATCTTAAGCGGACATGTCCTAAATGCAAGAGAGACCAAGTTGTACCTGCGAGCAAAAGACGGGAAAATGTGCGATGTAAATTCTGCGGTGCAGATATACCACCACGCAAGTAGTTTATGATGCCCAACAACCTCGATAGTTTAACGAATCAGGTCTGTTAAAATGCACCTAACAATGGATTCAACTGACTGCCGACAGTACGGCGGTTTTAGAAATGCACTGCTTAAAACGCACCCCCAAATGTAAAAAAAGGACAGAATCAATCGAAATTGATCCCAGCCTTTCAAAATTAAAAATGCTCTAATCTCATAAATTTTGACTGTGCCGCAATTGGGCCATAAATATTGGAAAGAAGTTGAGAGAAGTGAGTAAATTTTAATAAATTTATTATGGGCAGAATGAGCTGTTATCTCAAATAATATTTGCTCTATCGATATTTTTTATCTATTTTCAACATATTATTTAATTGCTGCATTGAGTATAGCGGATTATTGCATATTTCAGCCGGTAAAATAATCCGAAAATATTTTGGATAAATTTTTAGTTATTGCTCAAGAGGGGAGACATAAACATCCGCTCTGTCAAAATTAAGGAGGATGAACAATGGACTTAGGAATTGCGGGAAAAAATGCGCTCGTGATGTCGAGCACGATGGGGCTCGGATTCGGCTGCGCTGCGGCGTTAGCAGCCGAAGGAGTGCGTGTCGTTATAAACGGCCGCAATAAGGAACGGGGCATGGACGCGGTATCAAGACTTGGTGAAAATGCACATTTCGTGCAGGCTGATATTAGCCGGTCAGCAGAGAGAGAGCGCCTTTTCAATGTGGCGCAGGAAAGATTGGGGAGAATATCGATACTTGTGACCAATGCCGATAGTCCGCCGTCAGGGTCATTCTCAAGCAAGAGCAGCGAAGACTGGCAGGAAGCATTTGAACTGACTATGCTCTCTGCGCTGGATATTGTTCATAGGTGTCTCCCTGATATGATCGAGCATAGGTATGGCAGAATTATCAACATCAGCTCGACCTCTGCGAAAGAGATCAATCCCGGCACTCCACTGTCGAATGGCTTAAAGCCCGGTCTGATAGGTGCGCTTGGAACACTTGCGCGTGAAGTAGGAGCAGCGGGAGTTACGGTAAACAGCATTTTACCGGGACCATTCGATACCGAACTGATGCGGCGGTTTGCGTCAAATTCTGCTGGGCGTGCAGATATATCGCAGGAGGAAGCCATGCGGCTTTACGCTGAGAAAAAACCGATGAAGCGGCTGGGTACTATCGGGGAGTTCGGTGCGCTCTGTGCCTTCCTGTGTTCACAGCAGGCAGGCTATATTACCGGTCAAAGTATTGTCATAGACGGCGGTCTGGTGACAGCGCTGATGTAATACGTTCAGGAGTTCCGGGCAGCCCGTTTCGAGTTGTCTGGTCGAGGTCAACGAAGCGGGAGTATGAGGTGCGGAAAATATTTTGGACAAATTTTAGTTATGTTTCAAAATAAAAAAGTAAGAATATGAATAACGGAATATTTAAATTTCAAATCGGTGCATTTGAGTGTTTTTCCATTTTTGACGGCTATTACGAAGGTGGTCAGGCTGAAAATTTGTTTTCAAATGCTCCGGGTAATCTTTTAGATGCTGCATTAAAAAAACATAATCTGAGTCATATAAATATTCATCTTCCATGTACCTGCTTATTTATTGATACCGGCAGAGAAAAGATTTTAGTTGATACCGGGTATGGTATTTATTCCAATGAAAATCCACTTGCACCAAATTCCGGCAGACTATTAAAAAATCTTTCAGTTTTAGGAATTTCTCCGGAACAGATTGATTTAGTTATCTTGACGCATTGCGATGGTGATCATATTGGGGGAACGATTAATGAAAAAGGGGAGCCAAGATTTAAGAATGCCCGCTATGTTATCACAAAAAAGGAGTGGAGTTATTGGAAAAATCAATTAAGGAATAATCTTTTGAGTACAGAAGAGAGTCAATTCATCTCAAAATATTTGTTCTCAATTGAGAAGAGAGTCGAACTTATATCAGATAAAAGTGAAATTGTCCCAGGGATTACATCAGCCGTTTTTCCGGGTCATTCTGCGGGTCATTTAGCTCTTGAAATATTTTCTAAAAATAAAAAAATGGTTTATATATCAGATATTGTTTGTCATTTAATTCATCTTGAATATCCGGATTGGAAAATGTCTTTTGAGTATGATCCGGACCAGGCAGTCATGTCCCGTAACAAAATTTTCACAAAGATTACAAATGAAGATAGTCTGGTTTTTGGATTTCATTTGCCATTTCCGGCTCTTGGAAGAATAAAGAAAAAAGAATCAAAATATAGTTGGTATCCTTATGAATAAAAAGTCGCATAACTATCCGGTTAATTTTTAAGTAGAGATTCTTCGCTGCGCTCCCCGCTTACTTCGGGACCACCGCAATGCGGGACAAGCAGGTAGAATGACGCGAAAGCCTAGTTCTACAACGTCATTCTGATCCCGGTAAACCGGGAGAAGTGAAGAATCTCATTTTTGAATTTATTATTGTTTTAGCTTCTTTAACTTATTATTTAGAAACAAATTGAGTTCTAAACATATATTTTTTTACCGGGCAGTTCTGAAAAGTAACATAAAAACATAAAAATAATGGTACAATATGAATAAGGACATACTTCGAAGAATAGTCCAGACTGTATTACTCCAGATAATTCAATTTACTATTTTATTTATTTCAGCCGGTACACTGAAATGGAAATGGGCATGGATCTTTATAATTACGGGAGTTGTGATCCTGATAATCAACATGATAGTGATCCCATCAGAAGTGATCGAAGAAAGAGGCAGAAAAAAAGAAAATGTAAAGAAATGGGATAAAATTCTGACTTCAATAAATATTCTCCCGATGATCGGTTTATATGTTCTATCCGGTTTGGATTACAGATACGGTCTTACAGGGGATTTACCTTCCGCTATTCATATTTTTGGGATAAGTCTTTACTTTTTATCAGTAATGCTGTTTACATGGTCGATGGTATCAAACAGGTTTTTTTCTACAATGGTGAGGATCCAGACAGAACGTGAGCATTCTGTAGAGACGGAAGGACCTTATAAATATGTCCGTCATCCCGGGTATGTTGGTTTTATTTTAATGACTTTAGCTACACCGGTCGCTCTGGGCACGTTATATAGCTTAATTATGTCGGGTATTACGGCAATAATACTGATTATCCGTACATCTTTGGAAGACAAAACACTGCGAAACGAATTAACCGGGTATGTAGAGTATACGAAAAATGTAAAATACAGGCTGATCCCGTATGTTTGGTAAGATTTTTACTGCTTATAAATAATGGATAAAATTGAAAATCATTACTTTTCGGTATTTGAAAAACAAAGAGGAATACAATGAGGTTCTTTGGAATTTGTATTGAAAGAAGCATGGAAAGTTAAAACAGATACTTGATTATCAAATATCGATTTTTAAAGGATATGTAAGAAAGCGAGACGGTAAACCGTCAAGCTGAATGTCACAAGCCCCATAAATAGGGCTCAGCAGCCCCGCTGCAGCGGGGCTTTTCCCGCCGTTGGCGGGATCTGCTTGCCCGCCTAAGGAGGGCATTTGGCAGAGGAATACTCAGCGTGGGTATTTATGCCATCGCGATATTTTGAGTATCAAACTAAATTTCTGGAGAACCTGAAATGAAAAGATACGGTTTTTTTAAAGGTGCTGTAATCCTGAGTCTTTTACTGCTTTTGGTTTTTTCCGCCTGCCGCAGTGAAGGTACAACCGAAAAAATAAATGAATACCTTCAGCTAAGTACCGAAGCATACCGGTCAGAAGACTACCCGGAATATCTTCGGCTGACATCGAAAATATATGAGCTGGCTTCAGAAAATTACAGAAACCGTTATAACCTTGCCTGCGCATATGCATTGAATGATGATGCACTTAACGCAGTAAGAACCTTATGGTTTTTACTGGATGTGAATTACGACCTTGCACTTTTTGCGGAAAACGACAATGATTTTAGGCAGATAAGAAATTCAAAAGAATTCCGGAAAGTTGTCGAAAGGATCAGGGAGAAGACAAAACCGCTTAATAACAGTGAATTTGTATTCTCGATACCTGAAAAGGACCTGATACCCGAAGGTATCACTTATGACCCGGTAGAAGAAACATTCTATATCGGCAGTATACAGAAATGTAAGATCATCAGGATCGATAAAGAGGGAAATATATCCGATTTTACCAAAGAGAGACAGGACGGTCTCCTCTCTGTACTTGGGATGAAGGTGGATGCTCGCAGAAAATTTCTCTGGGCGGTTTCCAGTTACGGATATTACAAGGCAGGTATTCCAAGGGAATTGCTGGGAACTACAGGTGTATTCAAATACGACCTGCAGACAAAAAAACTGCTGAAGAAGTATATGCTTCCGCAGGAGGAGAATCATTTTCTGAATGACCTGACAATTGACGCAGACGGTAATGTGTATGCAACCGACATGTTTATACCTGCAGTTTACAGGATAGGTGAGACCATAGAGAAATTCTGTGCCCTGCCTCGGCTTCCTAACGGCATTGACATTTCGGATGATGGAAGTAAGCTTTTTATAGCCGGTAACGGGATCGGTGTGCTGGATATTGTTTCAAAAACGTTCAAAGAGTTGAAACATCCGGTCAACTTTTTTCTTAGCGGCGACGGGCTTTATTATTACCATAACAGCCTGATAGCCGTACAGAACGGCGGGCTCAGGAAGATAAACCGGTTCTTTCTCAATAAAAAACAGGACGAGATCGTCAAGGCACAGGCGCTGGAAGCCTATCATCCGGTGTTCAATTTGCCGACGACGGGCGTTGTTATCGGAGATGAATTTTACTACATCGCCAACAGCCAGATCCGGGCTTATGATGCTGAGGGGAACTTGTTCCCTATGAGCGAACTGAAAGAGACAAAAATACTGAAGGTGGGACTGGAATAGAATAAGGGTATTCAGGAATTTGTATTGTTAGGTATAACCAGAAGAAACATTTTGTTATTTCAACGAAGGCGCATGTAGATCAACTTTAATTTAGAAAAGAAGCAAAATTTAGAATGTCATTCCAGCGAAGGCTGGAATCCAGAAAACATGAAACATGAAAAATTATTACGTTTATATACTTGCATCAAAGAGAAACGGGATTCTTTATACAGGAGTTACAAATGATCTTAAAAGAAGGATTTATGAACATAAAAATGGTCTAATCGAGGGATTTACAAAAAAACATAAAGTACATACTCTGGTTTATTTTGAAGAATTTAATAATATTAATGACGCAATGCAGCGAGAGAAAAATATAAAAACATGGAAAAGAGCCTGGAAAATAAGACACATTGAGGAATCTAATCCGAAGTGGAATGATTTATTTGACCAGTTACTTTGAAAAAATAAAAAGAAAGAACTGGATTCCAGCCTTCGCTGGAATGACAGATCCTATTTATTTGTTATTATTCAAGTTGTGTCATTTTGCCTGTCCCCCCGAGTCCTCGGGGGTGGTGAAAACCACGCTAGAGGCAGATATTCCGGAATCCAGTTTAATGATGTATACAAAATATATTTTTATTATGTTACCGGATATTATTTATGATATAGAATAATGCGAGACGGTAAACCTACTCGCTTAATGCGGATAACCCCCATAAATGGGGCTATCTTAAAAGGCCATAATATGTAATGCGTATAAATTGACAGACTAAAAGTCTGTCCTACGGTGAATGTGAATGTCCTTAGTAGGTCAGACT
>JBHPGK010000215.1:0-6012 GCA_042570605.1 Candidatus Zhuqueibacterota bacterium | reverse complement strand
TATTTTATCGGCATATCCATGAAATTTTTCACTAATAGGAATAATTTTTACCTGAACCGGTGCAAGCCATACAGGAAAGTCGCCGGCAAACTCCTCTATAATTATACCAATAAACCTTTCAAGAGAACCGTATATTGCCCTGTGAAGCATTACAGGTCTGTCTTTTTTTCCATCTTCATTTATATACTCAAGTTCAAATCTTTCAGGCATTGAAAAGTCAACCTGTATTGTTCCGCACTGCCATTCCCTACCAACTGAATCCTGAATATGAAAATCAATTTTCGGACCGTAAAATGCACCTTCACCTTTATTAACCTGATAATCAATTTTTTTCTTTAAAAGGGAATTTTCCAAATGCTTTTCAGCGATTTCCCACATCTCTTTACTTCCAATGGATTTTTGAGGTCGAGTTGACAATTCAATTTTATAGTCTTTGAATCCAAAAGTTGAATATATTTCAGTTACCAGGTCGATCAAATTAATGACCTCATCTTCTACCTGGTTGGGTAAGCAGAAAATATGGGCATCATCCTGAATAAATTGCCGTACTCTGAATAAACCATGAAGGACACCTGATTTTTCATATCGGTGCACTAATCCTAATTCAGATACCCTTAAAGGAAAATCTTTATATGAATATCTTTTTTCATTAAATATTAATAATCCTCCTGGGCAGTTCATAGGTTTAACGGCATAATGTTTGTCTTCTATATTTGTAAAATACATATTATTTTTGTAATTATCCCAATGTCCACTCCGGTGCCAGAGTTCCTCTCCTAATATAATTGGAGTTTTAACTTCCTGATAAGCTTCACGTTTTAATACACTTCTGAGGTAATTTATCATTTCATCATAAATTACAAGTCCTTTTGAATGCCAAAAAGCAAAACCGGGACCTTCCTCGTGAAAACTGAATAGATCCAGTTGTTTCCCAAGTTTTCTATGGTCTCTTTTCTTAACCTCATCGAGATATTTAAAATGATCTTCAAGTTCACTTTTCTTTGGAAAGGCGGTTCCGTAAATTCTTTGAAGCATTTTATTCCTTTCATCACCTCTCCAATATGCGCCTGCAATAGATAGTAACTTGAAATTTTTAATCAGTCCTGTTGATGGCAGATGCGGTCCCCTGCAAAGGTCAGTAAAATCACCCTGTGAGTATACAGACACATCTCCATCCAGATCTTTTATTAATTCTACCTTGTAGTCTTCACCCTGACTGCTGAAAAACTTAATTGCCTCTTCCCTCTTCAGTTCTTTTCTCTCAATTTTGAGATCCTCTGCACCAATTTTCTGCATCTCGTTTTCAATATCACCTAAATCTTCAATAGTAAATGATGTGTCAAGGTCAATATCATAATAAAAACCATCTTTTATTGATGGTCCTATAGCAATCTTAGCATTGGGAAAAAGTTTTTTAACCGCATGTACCATCAAATGAGAAGTTGAATGTCTGTAAATCTCTTTTCCCTCATCAGAGTCCAAATTAACAAATTCGATATTCCCATTTTCAGCTACAGGTGTAGATAAGTCTATTAGTGTATTATTGAATTTTGCCGCAACTGATTTTTTGGACAAAGGGGGGCCTATTTGCTGTAGTATTTCAGCAGGGGTGATATTATACGGATGATTACTTTTTTTACCGTCTGGAAAGGTAAGTACGATATTTTCCTTTCCGTTTCCATTTTCACTCATAATTCCCAAATCTGAACTTTCATAATTTTTATGTGGGCGATACTGGAATTGAACCAGTGACTTCTTGCATGTCAAGCAAGCACTCTAACCAACTGAGCTAATCGCCCATACTTAATGTACCGGGAGCCGGACTTGAACCGGCACGGAGATGCAATCTCCGAGGGATTTTAAGTCCCTTGTGTCTACCAATTCCACCATCCCGGCAGTACATATAATGAGGAGACGATCGGATTCGAACCGATGTATAGAGGTTTTGCAGACCTCCGCCTTAGACCACTTGGCCACGTCTCCAATAAAAAAGAGCGGGAGACGGGATTTGAACCCGCGACCTTCTCGTTGGCAACGAGAAGCTCTACCACTGAGCTACTCCCGCGCAATCGCTTTAGCCAAAGTGGAGCTGATCGGGATCGAACCGACGACCTCTTGAATGCCATTCAAGCGCTCTCCCAACTGAGCTACAGCCCCTTTAAAGCATTTCAATTTAAATAATTTGTCAATTTATGTCAAGATTATTTTATGTTTTATTTTTTTTAATAATTTTCTTTTTTTAACTTTTTTTAAATACAAATTTCAAAATTAATGCTCAGTTTTCAGGAAATACCTTTTAATAAAAAAAAACCGGAAACAAGATTCCCGGTATAAAGAATTTATTTTTTCAATGCCTTTTTGTCAGGCACCTGTCTTTTTTTTACTTAAGCATCTACTGATTCATCAACCGACTCGACTTTAACAACATCATCATCTGATATAGTTGCAAGCTTTTTCCAATACTCTTCATTTCTCTTTGCTTTTTCAAGAACTCTAATGAAATGTTCTTTTGGAAGAGAAACTTCCTTGATCGGTTTAATATGTCTTTTTCGGCTCATTTTCTCACCTCCCATTCACTTGATTACCTTTAATAATATCGGATTTTCCAAGTTTTTGTTTAATATTCTCTTATTTTTGATAGTACTATCTCTCATTTAAGAGAGACTTCGTTATATATCCTTTTTTAAATTACATCAATACTAAATCGATTTAAACTTAAAATAGTTCCCGCTAATATCACTCTGTTAATTTTATTTGCAATATCCATGCCATAATACGAAAAACAAAGGCATTAATTATAATAGATTTTATTAAAAAGTCAAGGAATTTTTTAAATAGAGGGAGGAAATCTGCTTTATTTAATAAAAACCATCGCTTTTGTTGCCAAATTATCACCGGATATTATTCGGTAATAATACGTGCCGGAGCTTATTTTGTTTCCTTTGTCATTTTTCCCATCCCATCGTAAGACATAAAATCCGGGTCGATGATATTTGTTTATCAAAGTTTTTATATGCTGCCCCAGGCTGTTAAATATCTCAATCCTGATATCAGATTCAGAATTCACCTTATATCTGATAACTGTTTCAGCATTAAATGGATTTGGAAAATTCTGCTTTAAATCAAATATGTTCTTATCTGCATACCCTTCCTTAACCCTTTTAACAGATGTCACAGCTAATATTGAGAGATATTTCAAATTTCCGGTAATTAAATTATTAACTTTATCAAAATATATATCGTCAATTCCCTGCTCATCAAAATTGAAATTCCCGTCATAAATCGATATCGTCAGAGAATCTTTATTTATATTTAATTTTTCCAGGGCGGAAACGTCAATTGGAATCTCAAAATACAACGGTTTCTTTATGACAAACTGCGATGTATCCCTCATGCTCGAAAGTTTTACAATAGATATTATTTCCCGGTCTTTCATCTCAATTGATGCAATTTGGTCCGGAAATGGGATGGAAATTTCAAGTCCAAAGCTTTTCTTTAAAGAACCCACAGGAAATCTTAATGCAGTTCCATTTAGAAATGCAAATTTTCCTGTAAGATCCGAAAAGCTGAACAGATCGCCCTCTACAAAATCATCAATATTTTCAGGGCTCGAACTTTCACTGCTTTTAATAAAAACATTTATTGTATCTATTTCATCAGGAATTATGCCCATTCCAGTTAAGGTGACTTTAAAATATGGTGATACAAATGAATTGTTTTGAATAGTTAATTCACCTGTATATTCCTTTTCTTCTTCCGGGCTGAACACCAAAAAAAGCTTGGTTGAATCAGAAATACCTATATTGCTATTGACAACCATTCCGCTAAAATGACTTTCATCGGAAATAATAGAATTAATTTCCAATTCCTTATTTCCGGTATTGTAAATCATTATTTCTACTGTTTTACTTTCTGTAACATATACATTCCCAAAATCAATATTAATATTGCTTATTTCAATAATACTTTGATTTCTGATACTGAAATTAGCATGAACAGGTATTTTTATAGTTCCATCCTTATTATTACTTTGAATAAAAATTGTATCGGTGAATTCTCCTGCTTGATCATTATTTAAATTTATATCAAGGCTGATGCTGCTTCCCGGAGCTATAATAGTAGAACCTAAAGTTAACTGAATAATTTCTGAATTAGAATAAACATTGGAAATATTAATACTCTGTTCTCCAATATTTGTCAGACCGAATGCAAATTCAACATCATCCTCGGTAAAAACATCCCCAAAATCTATTGTATCTGGTGTGACCTCAAGAATTGGACGGGGAACGAAAAATCCTGTTCCGGTTAAATCAACTAATAGAACCGAATCAAGCGCATTAGATTTTATTCTCAGCCAACCGTTCACCTGCCCCTCGATCTGAGGCATAAAATAGATATTCATTGAATCCATCATTCCTGGCGCTATTGTCAATCCGGATATATCAGAATAAAAAACAGAATGGGAAAATTCCGGGTTATTTATAATTAGATCAAGTTCTCCATCATTTGAAATGTAAAGCTTTTCTATTTTTAAATCCCGGGTTTCAACATTTTGAAAATTAATACTTACCGGATACACAAGAATATTTGCGCTTGGTAAATCTTTTGATTGTCCAATAAGATATACACTATAAATAGGTACATCAGGATCATTAGATTGAATAAGTAATGTCGAAGTATAATGCTTCACTTCATCAGGATTAAATGACACCACTATATCAATAGAAACATCTGGTTGTAGAGTAAAACTTGATTTGTCAATCGTAAAATCGTTATCTAATAATAAGATACTGGTTACAGTTAATGTTGTTTCTCCGTCATTGAAAATACTTAAAGTCTTACTTTCAGTGGAATCAAGAAATACATACCTGAAATCTAATGTATCATTTGAAACCCTTATTTTTGCTTTTGGGATCTCCTTTATTTCACCCGTTACAGGCACAGTTAGGACAGGTCTGTTTTTATCACTGGAATAAATCTTAATTTCATCTTTTATATCTACGGCAGTAATAGAAGAAATTAAAATAGATAAATTTGAGTTTGTTGATTTCTCTATTATACTGTCAGATAATGTAACAGAAACATTAATGTTACTGCTTTCAATGTTATTTATAATAAGGTCTGCATCTCCGGTATTACTAATAATAATGCTTTCCTGGTATTCATCGCCCACATATATTACACCGAAATCTATTTGAGATTTATTCAAGCTAATTAACGGAGATATCCTTTTTGTGCCTCGACCGAGGAGATATATTTCCTTTGGATTCTGTGTAAAGTCATTTGAATGAATTTTTAAAAATCCTTCCTTAACAGCAATCGATTTCGGAGAAAATTTCACTATAAAATCTGATGAATCTCCAGGTGGAATTTCCCGATTATTTCCAATAATTAAATATGCAGTTATGTCAAATGAAAAATTCTCTATAAATAATGTATCATCTCCGGTATTATAAATCGTGAAACTTAAATCATAAAAATCATCAATTTCCACATGTCCAAACAACAGCGAATCTTTTGAGGATGAAATTACCGGATCTTTCCTGGGTATACCTGTTCCAGATAGAACCACATCATTTTCAATAGTACTATTGGCCGACCAGTCAAAAGATAAAATACCGGATATAGCTCCGAGAATTGAAGGCGAAAAAGTAATTAATATGCTCTTTTGCCCTGAAGGTAATATAGAGAAGTTGTCTTCTGAAACTTGAAAGGATGCGTTATTTAAAGTAATACTATTAACTGTAAGAGAATTACTGCTGTTATTAAATATAGTAAGGTTAATAATTTTATCATCACCTAACTCAACACTGCCATAATTCAGAGAATAACTTGATAAATATATTTCGTCAGTTTGTGCAAATACCGCAGATGAGAATGTTAAAATGAATATAAAAAGCCTTATTTGATTTCTATTCATAAAAACCGCTAATCTTCAAAATATTATTATTATATTCAAATATTGTCCTGAAGGTAATATAGAGAAGTTGTCTTCTGAAACTTGAAAGGATG
>JBHPGK010000214.1:0-6041 GCA_042570605.1 Candidatus Zhuqueibacterota bacterium | reverse complement strand
GATAAAATGAGTAAAACGAACATTAAAGCGGAAATAAACCTTAAAGATCTCATAAATCTCTCCCTTAAAAATACTGCTTATTATTAGAGACGAGTGAGATAGTAAAAGGTAAAAAGTTTTTTAATGGAAAGCAAATGTTTCGATAAAAGCAGGGAAAAGAGAAACCGCAGAGACGCGGAGACACAGAGAAAAATGAATAATGGATAATTAATATTTAAAATACAAAAACTAAGAAGAAAAACGCGTAGAAATTTTACTGTAGGGACAGCACATAGTGCTGTCCGTGTTATTATGGACCAAGGAGACGCAGAGAACACAGAGAAATTTGTTGTAGGGGCGGTGGTTCGTGAACCGCCCTTAAAACAAATCGTTCCCAGGAATCCGGTCACAGAATGGTAATTCGACTTTGCTCATTAAATTTACGTGACCTCTAAGGGCAGGTTAAATTGGCTGTAAACGTCGACGAAGGTGAAAAGAACACCTTCGTCGGCGGGAAACAATATCTTTTTGGCGGCAATTAGAAAAAAGGGCGGTTCTCGAACCGCCCCTACACACAATTCTTGAAAAAAGACTTATATTATATTCGAAAAAAAGGGCGAACGATGTTCGCCCCTACGAAGAATTATTCCATTATTTTCAGTTTCAAAAAAGACGGGTATTTTTTTGACCTGTAGACGCTCATGGTCGCTATTTGAAAATCATCTTCCGATGCGTGGTAAATATCGCAGAACTTCTGCGGGTTGCGGTCTATTACCGGGAACCATGTGCTCTGGATCTGCACCATTATCCTGTGCCCTTTCAGGAAAGTGTGGCACTTGTCGCGCAGGTCGTACTCGATCTTTGTTACTTTGCCGGGTACCATCGGCTCAGGGTTTTCAAAGGAGTTCCGGTACTTGGCGCGGAACACTTCACCTGCAAGAAGCATCTGGAAATCACCCATTTTTACGTTCCGGTCGGGGCTGTTGTCAGGGGCATCACCGGGGTATTCATCTATCAGCTTAACGATCCAGTCGGCGTCTGTCCCTGTTGTCGATACAAAAAGACTTGCTATTACAGGACCTGAGATTGTAACATCCTCCGTCAGCACGTCGGTTTGATAAACAAGGACATCGGGACGCCTCGAGGCGAATCTCTGGTCTTCTATCATCCAGAGGTGCCCCTGGCGCGTGCTGATATCTGTCGACCAGGGTACAGATTTATCCGGATCGCTGATGTACGAGTCGGACGTTTTTTCCGATTCTTCGGGAGGACTGAAGGAGAGTTTTCCGTCAGAGTGAAAATATAGATTCTTTTCAACTGCTTCCCTGGGGGGCCAGTGGTCATAGGATCTCCATTTATTTGATCCCGTTTCAAAGACTATAGCTTCGGGCAGGTTCATTTCTCCTTTGTCCTTCAGATAATAATTAAAGAACGGGAATTCGACATTTTTCCTGAAATATTCTCCGGTTTTCTCAACAAAGCGGATGTTCCCTAAAACATCACCGGGCATTCTTGCCCATCCGCCGTGCAGCCACGGACCAACAACGAGAGTACTTTTGTTAGCCGGATTTTTCTTTTCAATTTCATAGTATATACTCATGGGCCCGTAAAAGTCCTCCGCATCGAACCAGCCCGCAACATTAAGAACAGGGTGTTTAATGTTGTTAAGGTACTGCAGTACATTCTGTTCCTTCCAGTATTCGTCATAATCGCCGTGCTCCATGTATTCATTCCAGGTCGGGACACGCTTCTGGAAATATTTGTTATCCACGTTAGAGACAGGACCCAGATCCATAAAGAAATTATAACCGTCCGGTGTGCCGAAACTGAACCGTTCACTGCCGGAACCTGAAGGACCGCTTCTGATCCGTGCGTTATTTGAAAGCCAGCCGAAAGTATACATCAGGCGGAATGCCCCGTTGTGGTGGAAATCATCCCCTGTCCACATGTCCGATGGAGAAGCCTGCGGTGAAGAAGCTTTCATAGCAGGATGCGCATCCACCATGCCCATAACGGTCTGCCATCCGGGATATGATATCCCCCATTGTCCCACGCGCCCGTTGTTATTGGGTACATTCTTCAATATCCATTCAATCGTATCGTAAGTATCGCTGCTTTCGTCCGTATCCTTATTGCTATTCTTAACAGTTTTATGCGGTTTCATCACTACAAACTCACCTTCGGACTGGAATTTGCCCCTTACATCCTGGTATACAAAAATGAAGCCTTCTTGTGCGTACATCCGGTTAGGACCAAGCAAAGTCCTGAATTGATCTTTTCCGTAAAACCCGATCGAATAAGGAGTACGGAACAGCATGACCGGGTAATTTTTTGTTTTATCGACCGGGGTGTAAACCTGTGTATAGAGTTTTACCCCGTCACGCATAGGTATAAAGACCTCGGTTTTTTTATAATTGTTTTGAATTAATGGAGTTTTTGTTTGTGCTCTGACAGAGGAAACATTGGAAAAAATAAGAAGAATTGCTACTATTCCCGAAACTATGCTTTTCTTAAACATTTTTCCCCCCTTTATGTTGAATTATTTTAATAATGTAAATAAATATAGATCGATTACAAACAGAAAAATCTCAATGAGCATAAGGGCTAGAGCATAGTGCAAAGAGCATAAAGCATAGGAATGAGGAAAGCTAAGAAAATAAAAAAAACCGCAGAGGAACAGAGACGCAGAGAAATAATGAATAATGAAAAATTAAGAATTAATAGTAGGGGCTGGTTTATCCCGCCCTTTTTTATTAATGTATGCATATGAAATAGGAAGATTCCCGATCATCAGACTTTGTGCCTCAAAGTGGTCACTTTGTGAAAAAAGAACACCTTCACCGGCGGTAATAATATAATCCCGTAAATTGCGAACAAGGGGTCATGACCCCTTGTTCAAGGATGGGGCTGTCTATAAAGCAGAAAAATGCCTTTTTTGCCATTCCGTCCTGAGTGCCCGGGATCTATTTAATAACAACAACTTTCCCGCCTTGGCGGGATCCGCCTCTGGCGGAATGGATTCCCGTTTTCACCACCGCCGTTGGCGGGACACGGCGGGAATGACACAACCTTATTTATTCTTCCTCCTTCGTCAGACTAATATATGACGAAAGTCCCCAGTAAAGGCGTTTTGTAGTTGTCTGTGCTGTTGCATAACCGCTGAGCTTTTTATCCTTTAATTTCATCCGAAGAAAAATATTATGTTCATACATCCGGGCATCATCTGTAGGAATTGTACCTTCAAACTGTCCTGTAAACCAGTTGAGTTCGAAATTGATACCGTTTAAAATTGTTTTAAGACTCTTATTAAGTTTAATATTGATATCTCCATCTTCCTGGAAATTTATTTCAACCGGCACTTCTCCTTGATATGTCACAATCTTTCCTTCCCATTGCCCGATAAGTTCTTCAGTCGGAGAATATGGTTTGGGTATGTTCATAGGCTTTCTGCGGGCTTTTCTTTTGTTCTCTGAAAATTCCGGGAGCAGTATCCCGGCAATATCATCAGAAATTGCCCCTCCCAACGGGCTTCCGATGTTATTTAACACCACTATTGCTATATCTTCAGTTGGAAATATTTTTAGGGATGTACTTACCCCCGGCATCCCTCCCCCGTGTGAAAGGGAAGGATACCCGTAATTATCTTTATTGAACCCCCAGCCTAATTTGTATCCCCCTTCTGCTGAACTTATATCGCCCTCGTAATGCATCAGGTCAAGGGTCTCGTCTTTGAGTATCTGCTTCTGGCCCGGCAGTTTGTCCTTCAAATGGAACATCCCGAAACGTACAAGGTCGTGGGCGCTTGAAAAAACAGCCGAAGCACCCGGGTGGTCGAATGTATAAAAGGGGATCGGATCTTTATCATTGTCGTACCGAACGGCTGCATACTGTTCAAGTCCCGGTCCGATATCTATTGAGGTATGTGTCATCCCAAGCGGCAGGAACACCTCTTTTTTCATAAAATCTGTGTAGTTCTCTTTTGATACTCTGGAAATAATAAAATCTATTATACCGAAACCGAAGTTTGCATACTGGTAAATCTCACCCGGCGGATGAACAAGAATCCCGTACCTGCTTATGGATTCGGGCATCGGGGGTTTGGAATACGGTTCGTCTTCGTAAAAGAACGTATAATGCAGAGGAAGTCCCGATGTATGATTCAGCAGGTGTTTTACGGTTGCATCTTCGGCTTTTCCTTCAAACGCCCGTAAGGCTGCCGGAGAGATAAGCTTATTTACCGGATCATCGAGTTTTACAAGACCTCGTTCCAGCAGTATCATTAAACCGGTTGCGGTTATGGGCTTGGAGATCGATGCAAGCGAATACATGGTATGGGCTGTAGCTTTAATCTGTTTTTGGAGGTCTGCCCATCCGAAACCCTCTTCCCAGATTATTATACCTCCTTTTGATACGGCAACAGCCATAGAGGGAATTCTGCCCCTGTTTACCGCACTTATTATCTTTTCCCTGACTTCACTGAATTTTTCACTCTTGACCTGAACCCGGGATTCTTCCACCCGGTCAAAAGATGCAGACAGGAAAACAAATACCGACAATAATCCTATAATGAAAATTCCTGAAAAGAGACGGTTTTTCATTTTTTTCTCCGGTTTACATTTATTTTTTATGCCATATTTTTTTGTCATACCGGCTGTTCTTCTCCTTACGTGTCATTCCCGTGAAAACCACCTCGAGGACTCGGGGGTCACGCGGGAATCTCAAGAAATATTTGATAACAATATTTTAACAGTGAGATTGCCACGTCGCTTCGCTCCTCGCAATGACAGTAAAGCTCTAAAATTATGTTAAATCATATATTAAGGCAACCAGTCACGAAATGGGCCGTGACTGCTAAGCGATTACAGTTTTGGTTGTGTATTATACTCATTTTAGGTAGCTCACTAAAACAGTTGTTGAAAATTTTGGAAAAATATATTACAATTGTGTTCAAATACAGTTTCTACAGAATAAACAGAGCTGCCGTTTTGAAATATCTTAAAAGAAATCTAAAAAGGCAAATCTTTATTTTACTCATTTTAACCATTGTGAATATTCCCGGAATAAGATGTTCCAATGTAATAAAAGACAGCAGTGAACCTGAACTAATCACTCCTTTAGGAAGAAAGTGCTACTCCTTACCGGGTGTTGACAGTGCATTATACAGTTTGTATGTAGGTGAAACCCTCGACAGGCAAAGTTCCAATATCCTGTATAATGAGGGATTGCTCTATGCACAGTTCTGGCGTTATCATGATGCTGTTGAATGCTTTACGAAGTGTATTGAGAAAAAATCAAATGTACCTTTATATTGGAGAATGCGCGGTCACAGGTATATAAGTTTAAGAATGTTCGAAAAGGCAGTAAATGACCTGAAAAAAGCGGCTGAATTAATTCTCCCAGGGAAAGATAAAGATCTGGAGTGGAATATTTTTTATCATCTTGGACTGGCTTATTATCTTTCCCGGGATTTTGAAAAAGCACTGAAAACGTACAATAAATGTCTAAATATTTCAGAAACGGACGATACTATGGTCGCTGCAGCTAACTGGGTTTATAATACTCTGATAAGGCTCAGAAGACTTGATGAAGCAGAACAGATCCTGTACAGGATAAAGACTGGTCTTAAGGTAAAAGATAATGTTACATATTATAATTCAATGTTTTTTCACCAGGGTAAAATGACGGAAGAATCCCTTTTAAATACTGCCTCTAATTCACTTGACAGTTTGACTGTCAGCTATTCGATAGGCATCAAACGTCTTGCCGAAGGCGGCACGGCTGGTGCACAAAAAATATTTGAAAAAATAGTAGAGGGATTTTACTGGCCCGCATTCGGATTTATAGCTGCCGAAACTCATTTAGTCCACGTAAGAAAATAAAAGCAATAATCAGGATTATCGAAAAGAATATAAAATATTTTTTACTACAGGTCTTAAATATTTCAACTATACTCGAATAAAAGTATTAAAAGTACTATTGTGTCATTCCAGCGAACAGACTGTGTGTCACGAAGTGATCCTTTCAGGAAAAACGCCAGTTTTTTATGTTTTCATTATCCAAGA
>JBHPGK010000213.1:0-6173 GCA_042570605.1 Candidatus Zhuqueibacterota bacterium | reverse complement strand
CTGCATATATTCTCAAAACTTTTACTCTTTATAACAAAATACCTTCATTTTGAATTTTGAGATGTAATTTTGCATTTTAATTTTTAATATTTTAATTAGATTTGGATATATTAGCTTAAATTTCTCAGGAGAGGAATTGTTATAAGCGGATAAAACTGGATTTGATTGTCTATTATCTTCTTATTTTTGGTTGGCCTCCTTTGAAAACATAAAGCAGGTCTTCTTCAGTGATAATTGAAGTATTTCCCCTTGTACTTTGTATAAGAGCGCCGTGAGTAATTCCAAGGTCTACGCACTCCTGTGGTTCATAACCGTTAAATATGCCGTAGATCAGACCGCTGCAGAAACCGTCCCCACCGCCGACCCTGTCTTCGATCTCGAGCTTATCAAATTTTCGTGATTCGTAAAAATAACCCTCATGGTATAATAAAGCAGACCAGTTATGGAGAAGAGCTGATTCAGACTGCCGCAAAGTTATAGCAATGACTTTTAAATCCGGGTATTCATTAATTACATTCTGGATCATTATTTTATAATTTTCCCGTGAAACCATGTCGGGCTTTTTATCATAATCTTCGATTTTATGTCCGAGTATACATTGGTAATCTTCCGCGCTTCCTGTAAGAACATCCACATAAGGGATCAATGGTTTTGTCGCTTCCAGAGCTTTTTCCCTGCTCCATAATGTACTCCTGTAATTTAAATCATAGCTAATTACGGCACCGGACTGCTTTGCCATGGGAATTACTCTTTTTATTACATCTGCTGCAGACTTACTGACCCCGTTAAAGCTTCCACTGGTATGAAACCATCTTACTTTCCTCCTGTTGAAGATACGATCCCAGTCAAAATCTTCAAATTTCATCTGAGAGGCAGCGGAATGACCTCTGTCATAAAGCATAACGCTGGACCTCATTCCTTTTCCGATTTCTGAAAAATTCAATCCGACACGGACGTTTCTACCGACACCGTCATATGGAACCCAGACAACCTCACTGAAATTCATTCCGCTTGTTTGGGCATGATTCCTGATAAAATGACCGAGCGGATTATTTACAAGTTTTGATATCCATCCTGTTCTCAAGTCAAGTCTTGCAAGTGCGTATGAGATATTATATTCAGCGCCCCCGCACCATGCCTCAAAATAAGGAGTAAGTTCAATCCTCTGGTGTCCGGGCGGTATTAGCCTTATCATACATTCACCAAGTGATAAGAAATCAAGCTCACAATCTTCCTGAGGCTTTAAATCTAAAAGCATGGAATACCTCTATTGATTTTGAATAAAAGAATGGTAATAAAATTTTAGCTGTCTTCTTAATAATAAGAAACCATAAAGCAAATGTCCAGATATAAAATAAGGTTTTAAACTGGACTACCCCCATTTTTTGATAATGGCTGTAATTCCGGTGCCCTGAGTGCTGGGGAGAATCTCCTGCCACGGCATAAATGTCATTGCGAGCGGAGCATCGCAATCTACTACCACAAAGACAAATCCTAATATACCGGCAGATTACGATCCCGAAAAATCGGGACAGGCTGTCGCTTCGCTCCTCGTCCCGCCGATGGCGGGATCCACCTCTGGCGGATAATGACATCTTCGTATCAATTCTTTTCAGGGAAATATATCTCATAAGTATTTATATTATCAATAAGATAAACCCAATAACCTTGTAAATTTTGGGGGTTGTCCAAATAAAATAAGATTTTAAAGTATAATTAGTATAATAAAGGTTCTGAAAATTTCAAAATAAAATCTTGATAACATACAGTTCAGGTACTTGATTTTATTGTTTTAGCTTGCATGTTTTTATTATTTTTGTTAAATAGCGTTGAAACTCTTTTATTTTTTAGACAGATGAATTTTATTAAACAGACTTACAAAGGTTCTCTCATTTTATTTCTTTCCAATTTTTTATTTAAAATGAAACCAAGTTCCTGCAGACATCTATTACTGGAGAGTATTAACGTTGCATTATAAATTCGTCAAAAACCTGTATAATAAAATCGGTGATGACAACTGCCTGGGAGTAGCTGCAGACATTGCGTTTCAGTTTATTTTTTCTGTCTTCCCTTTTTTCCTGTTTCTTGTTACGCTTATGGGATATCTTGGAATTGAAGAAACTGATATTCAATTTATGCTGAATTATATATATTCCGCTTTTCCGGAGTCTATGCACAATTTCCTTATCAGGAATATTAACCAGATAATAAAAACCAAGTCAATCCCGCTTCTTTCAATAGCTTTTGTAGGTACCCTATGGATATCATCCAATGTTATTTCTTCTTTGATGTTTCATATTGACAAGATCCAGAGTCCGCAAAAAAACAGGTCTTTCTGGGAGAGGCGTCCTTTGTCTCTTGTAATTCTCTTTGGTTTTTTTGTTGCTATTGTTATTTCATCATTTACAATTTTATTCGGTCGGGAAGCGATAGAAATTCTGGGTACTAAACTTGAAATAGCATTCGACACGCAGTTACTGATGTACAGGATCAATAAGGTCTACCCGTTTATTACCATACCTCTGGCGGTTTATTTTTTCTATTATATCGCACCTGCGGACAGGCTTTCGTTAAAAAGGATAATCCCCGGCACATTTTTCTTTTTTATAATGTGGTACGTTCTTACCTCGCTTTTTGGCATCTATATTGAACAGTTCGGCAAATATAACATTGCTATAAGTATACTGGGTACTATGATAATCGCCATGATATGGTTTTACATGACCTCACTTTTGATTTTAATTGGTGCCGAGATAAATGTGGTTCTGCATCAGCTCGGGATTTATGAGAGATTAAAAGAAAAAAGGTATGATAAAGCCCATTAATGTATTATTTTATATATGGTTATCTGTATATTTGACTTCTTAAGATATTCTGAATCATGAAAAAATCGACACTTTTATTAATCCTGCTGCTGTCTGCAGCAGTTTTCCCCCAGACTGAAATTGATACAGTTGTTATTAAAAGCACAAATTGGGAAATTTACGGGACAGTAATGGCATATGATGATAATACTCTCTCTTTTAAGCCCCTGGGGATCTCAAAGGTCAAAGAAATAAAAAACATCCTTATCCGGGAAGTCAGGTTTTTTAATGGTGTAGTGCGTAATTTTCTTGAAAAGACCAAAGAAAAACTTCCAGTTGAAGTGGTAAGTAAGCCAGATACAACAAAAGCAGAAGTGGTCGAAGAAAGAGGCAGCCAGGATATAATCATTACTGATATTCTTGATGACTTTTTACTCTACCTTAATACCGGTGAACTTGTCAGACTCTATGGTTTGACGGAGATATCGCTAATGGACAGCCGGAAACCACCGAGATATATAAGTTATCAGACCTATCTATACCTTATCGATAAGCTGGGGTGGGGCAGAAAGATCAGAATTGAAGATGCCGGTGAAATCAATGGATTAAAAAATATAATGCTCTATACTGCAGAGGGCGATAATTTTAATGAAAAAATAATAGAAGAGGGATATGCAGTTCCTGATGAAAAAAGCGGATTGAATACAGATGAGAATATTGAAAAAATGAAATCCGCAATTGCCGGCGATAAGGGGATATGGGGTCAGGAAGGACTTGATATTAATACACTTGCAAGAAAAGCAGCAGAGACCGCAAAACCGCAGGAGGAAGAGGAAGCAGGTGGTGATGGCGGCGGAATGATGCTTAACATGATAAATAAACTTACAGACATGTTTAATCTGCCTAAACTTGATGCTTCTGCATTGAGAGTACAGGACGGCATGAATACTTCTTATTCAGAATCATTAAAAATGCTGGGGATCGATTCTACCAGCCGGACTCAGAGTACGATGAAGGATCTAATGAAAAAAAGCGGGCTTAATGCTCCTGATGAAAAAGGCAAAATGAATAGAAAAAGGCGTTAATAACCGTTTACTTCAAGTTTACCGAACCTTTTTGAGGATATTTTATATAATTCAATAACCAGCATTCCTGCCAGAACACCAATCCCCGCCCCGACAATTACATCCGAAGGATAATGAACACCTACATATATCCTTGAAAATGATACAGATACAGCAAGAATTACCAGGTAAATTTTTGCCCTGGGGAAAAAATAAGAAAAAACTACAGCAGTAACTGAAATATTAGCGGCATGAGAAGAAGGAAATGAAAGTGACCTTACCTGGTCAACTAACAGTCTGACATTTTCCAGTTCAAAGCAGGGACGGGTCCTGCCGATAAGAGGCTTTAGTATTGTTGAGGTCAATTGGTCACTGACGGTTACACCGATTATACCGCAGGCGACAGCAATTAATCCGCGTTTTTTGTATTTAATTCCAAGGAAAAGAATAATTAAAATTACAGGGATCCGCCAGTTGTTGAAATTTGTCAGGAAAGGCATCAGCAGGTCAAAAACAGGATTATGAACCGTTCCGTTAAAGAAGAAAAAAATGTATACGTCTATCGAATATAAAAAGTCTGTCATCACATTCTATTGTTTTTCCAATCAATTTAATAAAACTTTTAAGTATCTATCAAGGTCTTTTTAATACTTTAGAACACAGATGGCACGGAATATAGTGTGTATAGATGCGAGGATCCCGCTCTGCATGATACGAATACATCTTTTGCCCGGCGAGGTGTTCTTCACCTCGCGGCTCTATTGATGAAGGAGAAAAGAACACCTTCATCAACAAAATGGCATGTTCCATTACTGTCATTGCGAGGCGTCCCGATTGCTCGGGACAACGAAGCAATCTCTATGTTCCACTCTCCGTGACAGGGGATTCCCCCGAGTGCCCGGGGGAATTACACGTTCTTGTTAAAAATAATATTACATCTTCAATTTATTTCTAAGATATTGCATTTTTTTCAAATCATAATTATATTGCTCATCCTTATACAAAATAAAAAAACGGGAGAATATCATGATTAAATCAAGATCGTTTTTGATGGTAATTTCATTATTTATGGTTGTGTTTATTTTAAGCAGCATCACTGTTGCGCAGGATGAGGTGATTTATAAAAAGATCCGTAACCGGGACCGCCTGAGCATGGATTTCACAAAGATTAAAAAACCTGCTTCAATTGAAGAATTTAAATCGGTCTTTCATCTTGAACCTATTGGCCAGTATTTTACTTCAACCTGCTGGTGTTTTTCCACCACTTCTTTGCTGGAATCTGAACTTTACCGACTTAAAGGGAAGAAAATCAGGCTTTCGGTAATGCATACGGTTTACTGGGAATTTGTTGAGAAATGCCGTTATTTTGTGCAGAATAAAGGGAAAGACAACATTACTGCCGGGTCAGAGCAGGACGCTGTAACAAGAATGATAAAGAAATACGGCATGGTCCCGATGGCTGATTACACGGGGCTGCTTTCGGGACAGGATAAACATAATCACGGCAGACTGTTCAGGGAATTGAGAACTTTTCTGTCTTTTATCAAGGAAAATAAATACTGGGATGAAGATTATGTGATAATGAACGCGAAATATATCCTGGATAAATATCTCGGCAAACCTCCTGATAAAATCAATTATGAAGGTGTTGAAATGACCCCTGCAGAGTTCAGGGATAAAGTTTTTGGTCTGAATCTTGATGATTATGTAGTATTTATGTCTTTCAAGTATCTGCCTTTTTATACAAGAGGGGAATATACGGTACCTGATAACTGGTGGCACAGCGAAAATTATTACAATGTGCCGCTTGATGATTTCTGCAAGATAATTAATGAAGGAATAAAGGACGGTTTTTCAGCTTCCATTGGCGGAGATGTGTCTGAACCCGGACTGAATACTACGGAGCTTGTCGGAGTTATACCCTCTTTTGATGTTCAGGGAAAGAACATTAACCAGGATTCAAGGGAATTCAGGTTTAATAACAGAACATCAACCGATGACCATGCCATCCATCTTGTAGGTTACAAAAAGATCGGGAAGAATTACTGGTATCTTATTAAAGATTCCGGTGGGGGCAGCTATTTCGGCTACCCCATGTACAGGGATGATTATGTAAAGCTAAAGATATTGACCTACATGATACACAAAGATGCTGCAAAAGATGTTTTGAAGAAATTTGTGGAAGAATAGAGAGTGGATATATATAAATGGGCTAAATGATCGATATTTATTTAATGTAGAGACGCATGGTAGAGTCTGTCGGAAAATTGGATTATGGCGCCCATATCTTAGTCGTATTCCGATT
>JBHPGK010000212.1:0-6244 GCA_042570605.1 Candidatus Zhuqueibacterota bacterium | reverse complement strand
GATCGATTCTACTTCTGAACCTAAGAAAGCACTTAAATTAATAAAAAATAATACATACCATCTTATTATAACTGACCTTAAAATGCCTGAAGTTGACGGGATTGAAATTACAAAAGCAGCCAAGGAAAAAAACAAAGAAACAGATATTATTGTTATCACAGGTTATGCGAGTTTAGAATCTGCAATTAGTGCCCTCCGGCAAAACGTATATGATTATATTCTAAAACCGTTTAATATTTCTGAGATATTATTAACTGTTGAAAAAGTTTTTGAAAAACAGAGACTCAAAAAAGCAAATCTTGAATTAATCAAGAAAGTTGAGAAAGCCTTAAATAATATTTCAACTCTTTTTGAAATAGGCAAAATTATTAATTCTTCTGTTAACCTTGAGCAGGTACTTTCATTTACTGCGGAAACTATTTCAAACAGTGTAGGTATAGAAACTTTTTTTATCGTTTTATATAACAGGTTTAAAAAGAGATTTGAAATCAGAACTGCCTACGATTTATCTGAAGAGACAGAAGCCAAATTTACATTTAATTACAATTCACAGATTTATGAAAAGATGATTCATGAGGATAAAATACCCGTAATCCCAAACTTCAAAGAAGAAGAAGAAATTATTAATGGATTTTCCGGAAAAGACTTGAGCAAAATTGAACATTTTATCCCGTTTTTACTTAAAACTGAAGATGAGAACTTCGGCTTTCTGGTTGTTAACAAATTCAGCGAGGACAATTTAGCTACAGAAGAAAAAACTTATCTACTGCAGATAATTACTACTCAAATTGCACCAATGATCAAATTGATGATACTTAAAGAAAATATTGATAAAATGAGCCAGGACCCTCTTCTTTCAATAAGAGTGGAATCAGATAAGATTTTTGAAAAAGCAAAACTATATCAGGGCAGTTTTACAATTTTTCTATTTAAATACTACCCTCTTGCATCCACATTGAGCGAATTTGAACTTATTTCGATGAATAAAGCTATTATTAATTTTATTGCAAAAAAGATAACTAATATAGATAAATCGATATCAATTTCCATGGATACGTTTTTAATAATTTTGCAGGGAAAATCTCAAATTCAAATTGAACATTTTGCATCTCACCTTAAAAATGATATAGAGGACAGCATTTTTGAGAATCTCAATGTTAATATCATCGCAAATTACGGATATGCATCATACCCTGATCATGGAAGTAACCTTGAAGAAGTTCTATCGAAATCTTATATGAACCTATGGAAGGACAGCTATTAGTCCCCCGCATATTTTTCTATAAACCTGCAATTACAGAATTCTGGAGATATTTTTCAATTGATTGAAATAATTGACCTTTCCTTTTCATATGATGAGTCATATTTTGTATTAAACAGTATAAATTTAAGAATAAAAAAAGGGGAATTTGTTTCTATTCTCGGTGCAAATGGTTCAGGTAAAAGCACTCTTGCATTATGTATAAGCGGTCTCCTGAATCCATTAAAAGGGTCAATATTAGTAGACGGAGAAAAACCAGCCACCAAAGCCAGCAGAGAAAAGACCGGTATACTTTTCCAGAATCCTGACAATCAGATCCTTACTTCAATAATGGAAAGAGAGCTGGCATTCACTCTTGAAAATTTTGGTTTATCTTATTCAAAAATGCATGAAAAAGTCTCAAAAACGATAAAAAGGTTTAACCTGGATAAATATAAAAACCGAAATCCCGAAATATTGTCCGGAGGAGAGAAACAAAAAATTGCATTAGCTTCAGTTTTGATCTCTGATCCAAATTATTTAATCCTTGATGAACCATTTTCTCTTCTCCCGCCAAGAAGCCAATCTGATATTATGGAACTTCTGCAGGAGTATAAAAATGTAAAGGATAAAACTGTAATACTTATTACTCAATTTCCTAAAGCAGCTCTCCTTTCTGACAGGATCATCACTTTAGAGGATGGGGGAATCGGCAGAATCAACACACCTGAAGTAATATTCAAAGATCCGGAATACTTAAAACGTATCGGGATTAGACCGTTAAAAACTAATCATGGAGGTATCTTATCATGAAAAAAATGATATATTTGATCTTAACTTTAGGTTTAATCCTTTCATGTGGGGAAAAAGAAGATCCACCATGGAAAAAAGTTTTAACCGATGCGGAGATCACCGAAATTAACAACAATCTTAAGAATTTAGATGAGCAAGAGGTTTTGCCGGGAGAAATTGGAATTATTGAAACTGAATTCGGGACAATTAAGATCAAATTTTTCATCAATGTTGCTCCCGGGCACTGCAATAATTTTAAAAAGCTTGCAAACAGCGGATATTATGACGGTATACTTTTTCATCGTGTTATGAAAGGATTTATGCTTCAAGCCGGGGATATATTGTCCAGAGACAATAATCCTAAAAATGACGGAACTGGGGGACCGGGGTATACAATACGCGCAGAATTTAGTAATCTTAATCATAAACGTGGTATAGTTTCTATGGCAAGAAAAGGATACAATGAAAATACTGCAGGAAGCCAGTTTTTTATTTTACATCAGGACGCATTATATTTAGACGGGGACTATACAGTCTTTGGAGAAGTATTCGAAGGATTAGGAGTTGTCGACAAAATTGCCGAAGTCCCGGTCAGAGGTGAAAATCCAATTAATAAAATATACATGAAAAAAGTCAGGGTCGTAAAAGAATAGGAGTATTATTTCCATAAAATAAATGAAAGACGGCAATCACTTTATCTATTTATTCCATCTATAGAAAGGATGGTCACTTCCGTTTTGTTAATAAAAATAGATAGATAACCAGCTCATTTTTGCTGAACGGCTTGCAGGACAATTATCATATTTCCTTTTAGAAATGAATCATCGACCTTAATTACTTTATATCCTGCCTCACGGGCAAAACCGTATATCTCCTTTCTTGTCAGGAAAGAGTCACCTCCCCCTATCTTTGAAGGATCTGGATCAACAATTACCAGTTTACCTTCAGGTTTGAGGTATTTACTGGTATTCTGCATCCATTTTACAGGCTGCGAAAAATGGAATAGACAATCAAAAACTACTACCATATCCAATTTCTTTTTTGGATAAAGTGGATCTTCTACTTTTCCCAAAACGGTTTCTATATTTGTGATTTTCTCAGATTTACATCTTTCATTAATTATTTGAAGAGCTTCGGGATCTATGTCGTTAGCGTATACTATACCCTTGTTTCCAACCCGTTTGCTCATTTTAAATGTAAAATATCCATAGCTTGCGCCGGCTTCACCAACTATCATACCCTCTTTCAGTCCAATCACATCCATTATCTTTTCAGGTTTTAAATCTCTATCACGCATTTTATCAATGGTTTCCATGTTCTCTTTGCCATGATGCGCTTGGCTTAGTGATGAACTAACCGGAATACAGATGATAATGCTTATAAAAAATATCGTACTCAACAACTTTAGATAACGACCGGTTATTAAAAAGCTCTGTATTTGATTTTTGAACATTATATTTTCCTTCACTTTATTACTTATCTTTTCAAAACAGATATTCCGACTTTTTTCAACATTCAATACTTGCATTCATTTAAATGAAAAAGAAAATGGTCTGGATGGGAAAAGTCATTTCCCTGCAGGAACCATCTTTTTGTTACGTTTTTTTCTAATGAAGGTTTCGAATCCCACAAAAAAGGGAGAATTTTCAGTCGCAAAAAAAGGTATGTTTGAAAATGGAGAATGGAGAATAGAACACTTGCACTTCGTGCTTCGCTTTTGAGGAAAAATAAAAAAGTCCCCGCATTCGCTTAGAGGACTTTTTTATTTTTGAGCTGGTGGTCGGGATTGAACCGACGACCTATTCATTACGAGTCCTAATGGATGAAAAGACAAATAATTAACGTAACTTATTAATATTTAACAATCTACGCATGACTACCGCAACCATATTTTTTGAGAAATGACGCCATAATTGCCACCATTTCACACCATTATTGGCAAGAATTGGCAAGGTGCATTCACATCTTACTCATATCCCCACTCTAATTTGAACAATACTGTAGTCCAATTTATATTTTAATTCAAAATTATTGCTGTTTTGACAGAAGTTTCAAAAAAAACGCTAATAAAAGTCGACTTGACCAGATAAAATAATATGATATTTTCAACAAAGTGTGGATATTTTACTGCATTTTTCAATATTTGCATTTGTAATTCATGATAAACTATTCTGGAATTAAATATTCATTTCTACTTCAAACAAGTCTACAAAATCCTTGATATTGTACAGAACATAAAAACAAGAAGGCCTTGTTTTGTTAGGAATATTGAACAACTTCACACTTGCATATGAGAGAGTTGGACATTAAATTGTTCTTTAATCTTCATCATATCTAAATTTATCTTTAGGTAGAGCATTGATCGAAGACAATCTGAACAAGTTAAAGGAAATGGAAATGAAAAACATTAAGAATCTTAACAGGAACGCTGTTCTTTTTTTACTAATTTTGAGTAGTTTTCTTTTGTACACGCCTGTTATTTCACAGGAATCTAATTTGAAACTTGATTTAGAATACGGTAAACATGCAGTTGGGTTTATATCGCTTAATCAATATGATCATTCGAGAACTTACAATCCAGGTAAAGACGTTTTAGGCAACCAAATTAAAGGAGAAGGATTCAGGCCTGTTCAAACCTTGATCTGGTATCCTGCCGAGAAAGATAAAGAAGCAGAAAATTTTTTGTATGAATATTATATATACAATTTCACGAATATAGAAAATTATATTCCAATTACAGAAAGCCTTAAAGCTCAAATCAGAGAATATTTATTGAAGGATTCTGATTTTAAAGGGGATTTTGCAGGAGAGTTAGCTCTTAGAACCAGAGCTTACAAAGATGCTAAACCCAAAAAAGGCAATTTCCCGATTATAGTATATGCTCCGTCATGGAGTCATTATGCTTGGCAAAATTCAGATATGTGTGAGTACCTTGCAAGCCACGGATACATTGTGGCTGCAAGTCCAAGTTTTAATAAAAATTCCCGTGAAATGTCAAGCGACATTGAATCGCTGGATGCCCAGGCGAAAGATATTGAATTCCTTGTGAATTACATGAAAGATTTTCCGAATTCAGACTTTTCAAAGACAGCAATTTTGGGATACAGCTGGGGTGCAACATCCAATATTATTGCAGCAGAAAGACTCAAACATATTGATGCCTTAATTTGCCTGGATGGCGCCATCGAGCATAGGTATAATAAATATTCAAAGGAGACGCCATATTTAGATCCTTTAAAATTAAATATTCCTTTTTTAGCAATGTCACTAAAAAAACCTTCCGAAGAGAAAATTCGTGAGGATAACTGGGATTCTTCCTTTATTTTTTATGAGTCACTAAAGCATTCCGCTGCTTACAGGATCAGATTCTTAAAGATGAAACATAGTTTTTTTGGTGGAGCTTATCTCCGAACTTCCAAACCGGCCAGCGAAAGCATTCGTAAAGAAAAAATTTATTGTTTTAACCTGGCATGCCATTACACCCTTAATTTTTTTAATGCCTATATTAAAGGTGACAGAGAAAGTGAAAAATGGTTGAAGAAAACGCCAAAAGAACTGAATATCCCTGAAGGTTTTTTAAGTATTGAATCTAAGAATGTTGTAAAAAAATAAAATGATAAATTTGATACTGCCGACATCGCTTGACACATAACCAAAGTCAAGTAATGATTAAGATGATAAGGAATTAAACGGGACAATCAGGATGTGTTTCATGACACCAGCGACAACATATCGATAAGTAAAATTAGAAAACCATTTGTCGCAAAGGCATTGAGAGTTTTACCCAGAATTAGAGCAAATAATAAGGAAATTGGATACGATAAGCATCAAAAAGTGGCAAGAATTGGCAAGGTGACCCGAGGACTTTTTTCCCAGAATAGTTTGTAAGTCATTATAGTGTAAAGAGCTGGTGGTCGGATTTGTCTGCCACGGGCAAATCCGCCGAGGCGGAAACCGACGGCCTATTCATTGCATTAGAATTGCTCTACCACTGAGCAATTCTAATATATTTAAATCTCTTAGAGCTGGTGGTCGGGATTGAACCGACGACCTATTCATTACGAGTGAATTGCTCTACCACTGAGCTACACCAGCATAAGTTAAAATTTATGAAATTATGCTTTTTTTTGCAACATCAAACAGCTTTTTACAAAAAAACAGTCGAACTTTATACTTAAAAAATGTTTTCTCTTGACAAAAAAACATTATTTT
>JBHPGK010000211.1:0-6246 GCA_042570605.1 Candidatus Zhuqueibacterota bacterium | reverse complement strand
CCAGTGTCATGATGTACAAATATTATTTTTATATTTTTTAACCGGACAGTTATGTGACAGACTATTATTTTTTTTTCATAAAAATCAGTTTAGACAGACGTACTCTCACCACCGGCTTCGGCGGGACACAGCGGGAATGACACTTAAAGTGAGATTTTTTGTCAAATTTTTGAGAACCTTATTATAATATTAAATTTGACATTCATAATAGGTCAACTTTTACATTTCAAGGGGGAAGTAAGATGAAAAAGGCGTTTTTACTGATCATTATTTGCCTGATATTTTCGGGTTCTTTTGCACAGGAACGTGATATCTATAAAAAAATAACCGCTATGACCGGCCAGGTATCAACTGAACGGCTGGAGAGTTATATAAAAAAACTTGTCGGTTTTCATAACCGGAACACTTTTTCAGATACTTTATCTGAAACGAGGGGGATTGGAGCTGCAAGAAGATGGATCTTTGAGGAATTCAACAGAATCAACCGTGAAACAGGCGGCAGGATGAAGATATATTTTGATGAGTTTATATGGGACGTGCCGCAGAGGTACCAGCGTTCAACAGGTATTGAAAAACTTAAAATGGCAAATGTGGTTGCAGTTATACCAGGGAAAACCGACAGAAAACTTGTAATAAACGGTCATTATGATTCGAGAAATACGTCCGGTATCGATGTGGAAAAATTTGCACCCGGAGCAAATGATGACCTCAGCGGTACGGCAGCGTTATTTGAGATAGCGAGGATACTGTCAAAAGAAAATCCGGTAAATACCATTATCCTTTCTGCAAATGTTGCCGAAGAGCAGGGGCTTTTAGGAGCAAATCATATGTCTGAGGAAGCGAAAGCAGAAAGCTGGAAACTTGAAGGTGTGATCGCTAATGACATGATAAGTAATATCAAAGGAGGCGACGGGAGAAGCGACAATACAATTCTGCGCTGTTTTTCACCTGATCCGGCTGAATCGCCTTCCAGGAATTTTGCCCTGTATGTTAATAATATCAGTGAAAAATATGTCCCGGACCTGAAACTGAAAATGATATTCCGGCTTGACAGGTTTGGACGGGGCGGCGACCATTCACCCTTTGTGCGTCAGGGGTTTGCCGGGATAAGATTTACCGAACCATACGAAAATTACGAAAACCAGCATTCACCCAGCGACACACCGGAAAACATGTCGTTTGAATATTTTACACGGACAACAAAAATGAATGTAGCCATTGTTTCATACTGGGCATACTCTCCTGAATCTCCTATGATCGTCTCTGTGAGACGTGATAATGATTACCGGACGCAGCTTTCGTTTATCTGTAATGAGCCGGAGGAAAACATTAAAGGTTTCAAAGTATACATGCGTGAGACAGACTCCGGTTACTGGACTGAAAGTATGTTCTTCCCTGTACCGGAAAAAATTGAGAACAGAAGGTTTGGAGAAGCTTATTCTGTAACCCTTGATAACAGGGACCAGGATTATTATATTTTCGGGATCGCATCGGTAAACAAAAACGGGTATGAAAGCATTGTTTCTACCTACGACAGGGAAAAGGTACGGGAAAAAATACAGGGAAATGAATAGCAGAGAAAATTGACTTAAATTTTATAGATTTAATTTATTAAACATTCTCACCAGACCTATGAACAAGGGGTCATCACCCCTTGTTTCCATTTTTTCATTTTATCATTTCCATACGTTTAAAAAAAATCAAAAAAAATGCTAACCTTTTCAAAAATGGTGGGTCTAATAAAATAACCGGGTAATTATTTTGCTTAAAGACCTCAATACTTACTCTTTCTTCCAAGTGCCTTTCGCAGCGACCTTGTGATATTATATCAGTTTTTATCATGGGTTTTGATTCTAAAAAAGTCCGGTATTTTAAAAAGTAAGGAGTATTACTATGAAAAGGTTGGCAGCTTTTTTATCACTCTGTATCTTATTTTCTTTTAACGGGATTTTTGCCCAGACCGCAAAAAAGATATACCGCACTGCTAAAGTAAATCCACACCCGCCTGTTATTGACGGGCTGTTAAATGACCCTGTATGGGAAAAAGTAGAATGGGGTACAGATTTCACACAGCGCTCACCTAATGATGGGGAAGAACCTTCCCAGGAAACCGCCTTCAAAATTTTGTATGATGACAACAATCTTTACGTATTTATCAGGGCACATGATACCGAACCGGATAAAATTGCAACGATAATGTCACGGCGTGACGGATTTCCGGGAGATATGGTTGAAATCAATATCGACAGTCATTTTGACAAACAGACCGCATATTCGTTTACAGTTTCGGCTTCAGGCGTAAAAGGAGATGAAGCGATTACTTTAAACGGCAGGAACTGGGACTCAAGCTGGGACCCGATCTGGTATGCTGAAACATCGATCGATGAAGAAGGCTGGTGTGCTGAACTAAAGATACCTCTCAGTCAGCTCCGATTCGGGGAAAAGGATGAAAATATCTGGGGATTGCAGTTTATGAGGCACATTTTCAGGAAAGAAGAGCGCTCTAACTGGCAGTATATTCCCCAGGATGCACCCGGCCTTGTGCATCTTTTTGGTGAACTTCACGGTATACATGGAATAAAACCAAAACGGCAAATTGAAATGCTCCCTTATATTGTCGGAAATACCCAGAGATTCAAGAAAGTCGAAGGTAACCCTTTTGCCACAGGCAGTTTAAAAGATATGTCCGGAGGATTAGACGGAAAAGTTGGTCTTACCAATGATATTACAATGGATTTCACAATAAATCCGGATTTCGGGCAGGTAGAAGCTGATCCATCCGAGGTAAATTTGACTGCATTCGAAACATTTTTTCAGGAAAAAAGACCGTTCTTCATTGAAGGAAGAAATATTTTTGAATACCGGGTAACGAATGGGATGCTCGGAACACGGATAACCAGAGACCAGCTTTTTTATTCCAGAAGAATTGGAAGGTCACCTCAATATTATCCTGATCCCGGAGAGAACGGTTATGTTGATGTACCTGAAAGAACATCTATCCTCGGTGCGGTGAAAGTCTCCGGGAAAACAAAAAACGGTGTATCAATAGGAGTTATTGAAAGCGTAACTGCTGATGAAAAAGCTGAAATTAGACAGGCCGGGCAGTCCAGCAGAGAATCTGTGGAACCGCAGACAAATTATTTTGTCGGAAGGCTTCAAAAGGACTTTGATAAGGGTAATACAATAATCGGAGGAATAGTTACTGCTGTAAACAGGAACATAAAAAATCCGAACCTGAACTACCTGCATAAGGCGGCATATACAGGCGGGATCGATTTTATTCACTACTGGAAGGAAAGAACTTATTATATCGGTCTAAAAGGAATGTTCAGTAATGTAAAGGGAACAAAAGAAGCTATATTAAGAACACAGGAATCTTCGGCAAGATACTATCAGCGTCCGGATGCTGATTATGTTACCCTTGATCCCGACAGGACTTCCCTTTCCGGGCACGGAGGAACAGCCAAGTTTGGCAGGATGGGAAACAGCAGGATCAATTTTGAGACCGGTATAACATGGCGTTCACCGGGATTTGAATTAAATGACATTGGCTATATGAGAAGTGCAGATGTTGCCAAGCAGTGGACCTGGGTAGGTTACTGGATAACCAAACCGTTCAGCATATTCAGAAATTTCTCATTAAATATGAATTACTGGATGTACGCAAATTTTGGGGGAGAAATAATATCACGTCATCAGAATGTAAACTTTAATACCCAGTTTACAAACGGATGGGGACTTAACGGCTCCTTTGGGCATGACGGACAGACAATTTCCACTACAGTTCTCCGGGGAGGACCTTCATTCTTATACCCGGGGCAGATCGGGGGATCAGTTTATATGTATACAGACAGGAGGAAAGCGGTCAGGTTTGAACTTTTAACGTATCGATACTGGGGAGAAGACAACAGCAGCCAGGTTAAAGGTTTTGATTTTGGCGGTGTATACAGACCTAATAATGCAATGACACTTTATTTATATCCAAATTTTACATTTGCCAATGACAAAATGCAGTACATCAGTCAAAAAGAATCAAATGGAGAAAACCGCTATGTTTTCGGTGAGATCAACCAGAAAACTGTCGGAATTACAATAAGAATGAATTATAATGTTACACCTGACCTGACAATACAGTATTACGGCCAGCCGTACATTTCAGCAGGCAGATATTCAAATATTAAAAGAGTCACCGATCCTGATGCTTCAAAATTTGAAGACAGGTACCACACGTTTACGGATAAAGAGATAGCTTACGACTCCGAAGAGAATACATATTATGTTGATGAATCATCAAGCGGTGAACCGGATTATTCCATTAATAATCCTGATTTTAATTTCAGGCAGTTTCGTTCAAACCTGATTGTGCGATGGGAATATTCTCCGGGTTCAACATTGTATCTGGTCTGGACTCAGGGAAGGACAGGATACATCCCCGACGGGAATTTTTCATTTAAATACAGGATCATGTCCTATTACGGGGATCCGAATGCGAAAAACCTCGCAGGGATGGCATCAGAATTCCAGCAGATTTTGCCTGCCCAATTTGTACCTGCAAAACTCAACAATATATTTGACAGGTCTTATTATAAAGTCATCCCGGAAAACGTGATCATGACGGTGCTTAAAAAAAGAGAAGATGAAAAAGGCTATATTTGCAGGATAGTGGAGACCGGCGGCAGGGAATCAGATGTTTTATTTGAGTCTCAATTATTTAAAATATTACACCGGTTTAACATAAAGCCTTTTGAAATAAAAACTTTCAGCATTGAACAGGCAAAAGGAGGATATGGCATCAGGGAAGTGAATTTGATCGAGGAATAACGGCTAATTATCGTTCCTGATAATTTTACCGCCATGTATCACCATTCGGACATTTTTCAAATGATTAATATTTTTCAGCGGATTTCTATTAACTATTAAAATATCAGCAACTTTACCGGCTTCAAGTGTCCCGATTTCGTTCTTAAGATTACAGACATAGGCTGCGTTTTTTGTTGCAGAGACTATTATCTGCATATTGCTCATTCCTGCCTCCTGCATCCAGCCTATTTCCCGGATCGGCATCCCCAGATCAAATGTTGAATTATATCCTGCATAATCAGTGCCCAGGGCTGCTTTCCCGCCTGCCGCGGCAAATCTTCTCAGGTTATCTATAACCGTTTCGAATGGTGCAGGTGTTGCTTGCCAAAGTTCCAATGTGGGTATCCAGTAAATATTATTTTCTGTCATTCTGTTAATCAAAGATTCCGGTAGTGAATCATATACCATATGAGCAATATCGTCAACACCGGCATTCAGGGCAGTTTCAAGGTCTTTTGAGGCGGTTACATGTGCTGATACCATAGTACCGTTCTCATGAGCCGCTTTTACAACAGCTTTTGCCTCTTCTAAAGTGAGTGTGGGAATTTCAAGGTTAAATCCCTGCCCGCTTTCTATAGCAATTTTCAGGATATCAGCACCCGACTTAAGAAGATGCATGGCTTTCCGGTATGCGTCTTCCGGAGAAGATACATAATATAATGTCGGACTACCAAAGGGTATTTTCGGGTATCCGCCCGGTACAGTGATCATCGGTCCGGCAGCAACCAGCCTGGCACAATTCAGATCTCGAAGAATTTCATTGCGGAATCCAAAAAGGTCTTCTCTGGGATCAGCAGCGAGGTCTCTGACGGTTGTTACCCCTTCCCGAGCCCAGACTTTTAAATTATACTTACTATAACCTCGGTGTACATGAGCATTTATAAAACCCGGAAGCATTGTTGAACCGGATAAATCATATTTAACTGCATTTTCCGGAATACTTAAAGAGTCGTATTCTCCCGCAAAGGTAATGATACCATCTTTGACTATTATCATTCCATTAGAAACCGGATTTGAGCCTGTCCCGTCTATAAGATAGCCGTTAATCAAAACAAATGTGCCTTTAGCAAGGCTTTGAGTGCTTTTCTGCTGGCTTGATACACCGGAATCATTACATGCAGCAAGAAAAATCAATGATCCGAGTATTATTTTAATTGTTAAAAATAGTTTTTTCAATTTTCTGCCTGTTTTGATCCTTTTTATAAAGACTGTAAAAAAATCTAAAAGGTAACGGTTATTTTTTCAATTCTTTTATGTTGCACTATTAGTGTCCGGTAAATTTAGATGAGTACAACACGTAAATTATTGATTTAATATAAGTTAAATCAGATTATTTTAAATATTAATTGATTTTGAAAAAAAATAATCGAATTGTAAAAATTATAA
>JBHPGK010000210.1:0-6368 GCA_042570605.1 Candidatus Zhuqueibacterota bacterium | reverse complement strand
ATCCCGTATCCTGCAAAAACTACCGGGGCTGTAATTTCACCATTTGTGATGTGTTGATAGGGGGTAAAATCATTCTTTATTTTGTAGCTCTTTTTGATGCCATTTTCAATGACGGCTAATTTATTAGGAATACCATCGCTTGTTTCAGCCATATCAAGATCGATCTGAAAGCAGTTGGATTTCTGCAAAAAATCACCTTCTGGATCCAGCGGTTTTAAACCGTACGATCTGAACTCATTTGCAATGTAGTCAGCTGCTTTATCCAATTCAGGGCTTGGTGTGTTCCTGCCCCGCATCTCATCTGATGCCAGATACTTTAAATGTTTAAATAGCTCGTCTGCCGTTATCGATTTCATTGCTTTTTCAGGAATTTCCTGAGCCTGCAGAGCAACAGTAATTAAAAGTAAAAAGAAGCATACTTTCTTAAAATGTTTCATTGAAAATTCTCCTCTGATACTGGTATGTAATATAATTTCATAAGTGATTCAATCAGAATGCCTGAAGAAATCTCCCGGAAAAAACGAAATTTCTTTTCCCCCTGTCAAGCCTTTTGGCAAAATCGAAACGAATTATTTCACCTGCAATAGATATTGAAACACCAATATCGGTCTTCAAACTCCCCGGTTTCAATTGTTTAAAAGAGGTCATCATAGATTCATTATCAGGCGCAATATATGCCGTGCCCGAATCCATAAAAAGTATTAATGCAGCTGATTCATATGTCGGGATAAACTGCAGCGGTATTTTTTGCATTATATCTCCGCCAAAATTATACTCGAGATTCATCAGCGTCATATAATTTCCGGTAAACTCCTTAAAACCGTATCCTCTCAGGCTCCCTATACCCCCAAGGTCAAAGAGGTGCTGTTCGGCAAATGCACCTTTTCTTCCTTTTAAAATAAACCTGTATGTAAATTTCTGTGAAAATGTGACATTCTGATACTTTTTAAAACTTAATCCCAATCCTGTATAGTTAAAATCACTGTTTCCCTTTTCCAGATAAAAGCTCAAAATAGTGGATGTAGTTGGGAAAAATTCATATTCTCTGTTATCATAAGTTACGCTGAATTTATAAAAAAGTTCGTTTCCTGCAGTGACAGCCGGATTGCTTCTAAATTTTTTATCTCCGCCGAAAAGCCCCCAGTCAGTGTTCTTTATCATAGAATCATATTCATAATAACCAATATAACCACCGGCAAAGAGATTTTTTTTGAAATTCCATCTGTAACTCAACTCCTGACCCTTGAGAGTAAAATAGTCTTTAAAATCCTCCTTTAAGAAAATGCCGGCTAACGTATTCTCAAGATCACCGGTTATCCAGTCATCATTGCTTCTTCTTTCATTAAAAAGAAGGAACTCAAATCCGCTTTTATTGTCCTGAGTAGTTTCCTTCTTAAAACCAAAGCCGTATCTTAGCTTCTTATCAGATAAACCATATCCGAGCCGTGTAACAAACCTGTAAACCGGATTCTTAAACGGGCTGTATTATATTATCCAGGTATCATCGTATGATAAGAATTTTAACGGTCCGGTTGTAAGCAGCCCGTTTGAAATTAAAATGCCTGCGTCAGCAGATACTGACCCGCCTGTAATTATAGGATTTCCATTTGAGACAGGAATAGACACTGCTTCTGTAAATATAGTCTGGAAAACAGATGAGCCGGCAAACAGTACTGTAGAGATCGGGAAAAAATCAGAATGGCCCGGCAATACCTTTCAGTACAGCGGTTCTGAAATTTCAAACAGACATAGGATATATATTTCGAATCTTGAAAAGGGAACAGAATATACATACATAGTCAGCTCCACAGATGTAAAAGGGAATGGGCCTACTTCCAGCACTTCAAGATCATTTAGAACTGCTGTGGGAAAGGATATTACCGCCCCTGTAATTGTTTTTGGTCCCGGAATATTTAGTATTGACACCTGTAAAGCCATGGTAGTCTGGGTAACCAATGAAATTTCAACAGGATATGTTGAGTTCGGCGCTACTACTGTATACGGCAAAAAATCTAATTACAGTGAAAACAACCTGGAACATAAAATTGTACTGACTGACCTGCTGCCGAATAAAGATTACAATTTCAGAGTATATTCCACAGACCTTTCCGGAAATGAGACCGTAAGCCGGAATTTTACTTTTAAAACACAAGAAGCTCTGGCATATGGAGATACATTAAAACCGGAAATTGTTGCAGGTCCTATATCTGCAGAAATTGAATATGATAGAGCAATTATTAAGTGGCGTACAAATATTAATACAAGCAGTATCGTAAAGTATGGTTTTACATCGAATTATGAGTATGAAAAATCTGCAGATGAAGACAGGACCATACAGAACCATAAAATCCTGTTATCAAATCTGCTGCCCGATACCCTGTATAATTATCAGGTTTTATCCAGAACTGAAGATAACCTGGAAGTATATAGTAATAATTTTACGTTCAGGACAAAATTCCAACCCGATACAATGCCTCCTGTGATCACAGAAGGACCGATCGTTGCTAAAACTGAGCAGGATAAAGCCACCATAAAATGGAAAACAAATAAGCTTTCCGACAGTTATATAGATTATGGTCTTAACCAGTCGTATGATCATTACCTGAAAACAGATACTGAAGAAGGAGTTAAATTTCACAGAATGATAGTTACAGGTCTGGATGTTAATACTCAATATGATTTTCGGATATCTTCAACCGGTTCCAATGGTAAAACTGTAACCTCCGGAGCATTTACATTTAAGACCAAAGCTGTTGAGGATACAATTAAACCAAAAATAACGGCAGGTCCCGCTTTAGTTAATATTCAATCGAATAAGGCAACAATTGTATGGAAAACAGATGAACCGTCCGATAGTTATATTCTTTATGGAGAGAATATGAGTAATGCTCAGGAGCAGTGGAATGAGGACCAGCTGCAGGGAGTACAGGAACATGAGATTATCCTGACCAATTTAAAACCGGAAACGAAATATTTCTTTAGAATATTTTCAAGAGATATGAGCCCTAGAAAGAACAGGGCAATGTCCCCTGTAAAACATTTCTATACTACTGCAGTTCAGGACACTCTTAGTCCGGTCATAATTCAGGGACCGATTGTCACAAGTCAGGATCAATCGGCAAAATTCTACTGGGTTACCGATGAGCTGTCGGACAGCTACATTTATTTCAGGATTAAAGACGGTGGTTATAATTATGAGTTTTTAGGAGATGAAACCAGAGTAAAAGAACATGAACTTACTATGACTAACCTTGAACCCGGAGAAGGATACGAATTTGTAATAGTCTCACGGGATTTTGAAGGGAATGAACTGATCTGGCCGGAAGGCACAGTTCTCCAAAAAGGGAATGACGGTACAGTAAAACTGTATAAGGCAATGCAGCCCCCGGGTGGGGACGGCACATTTGTCACCAATGAAGATCCCGATTCGCAGCTGCCGATAATTATTTCAGGTCCTACCATTGTGGCAAAGACGTCCAGCAGTGTTACTATTGAATGGAAAACAGATGAAAACAGTGATTCATACATTGAATATTACCTTGCAGATTCATTGATCGATATTGTAGGTGATGCAGAATATGTTACCGATCACGAGCTGGTTTTAACAAATCTTGAGCTTGCAACTAATTATGGGTTTCTTGCAAAATCGACCGATGTAAGCAGGAACGGACCAATCACAAGCCAGGAATCTGTTTTTGAAACTCTGCCGATTGTAGATACGGATCCTCCGGTCATTACTTCCGGTCCGGATATTGTTGGTTTGAGTGACGACAGGGCAACCATATTCTGGAAAACCGATGAAAGTTCCAGTTCCGTTATCGAATACGGCACAGACAGCCTGGATTTGAACACTTCAAAGTCTGAACTTGACTTAAAACAGTCCCACAACATTACTATTACCAATCTTTTGCCGAATACAAAATACTATTACAGGATATCTTCTGCTGATGCGGATAATAACGGACCGACCTGGAGTGCAATAAAAAACCTCACAACAAACTCGTCACCTGATCTTACTGAACCTGAAATTTCAAATATACGTACATGGAACAAAAAGAACAACAGGATCACTCTTGGCTGGGATACGGATGAGATTTCGGATAGTTTTATAGACTACGGAACGGATGAAACTCTCGGTAATAAAATCGCTCTGTCTGAAAAAGTCACCATACATCAGATGGTCTTAACCAACCTTGATCCCGGTACCAAATATTATTACAGAGTTGGATCTGTTGATCTGAGCGGAAATATCGCTGAAGCAACAAGTATCGATACATTTAGTACCAATGTTTCTGAAGATATTGATGCCCCTGATACTCCCGCAGGTTTTACAGTTCATTCCGGTGATCAGGCTGCTTTTCTTAACTGGAATATGAATACCGAAAAAGATTTTGCAGGGTATAATATTTACCGGGAAAATGATCTGATAGCATCAGGTGTTACGGATACTTTTTATTACGATTATGGTTTGATAAACAGCAGCACATATTCATACAAGATTACTGCTTATGACGATAATTTACCGGATTATCTGGTAAGTGATCCGACTCAGGATATGCAGGCGGCGCCCTCTTCTGATAACATGATATCTTCTCCTGTCCCTGCCTACCCGCAGGACGGTATTACTGCCTCGTATATGTTCACATTCCGTGCCGATCCTTCTCAATACCGTTCTCAGATCAGGTCTGAATTAACATACCAGTATGCAGTAAGCAGGGATTCTCTGTTTTATGATATGGTAGTCTTTAAAACCGGGGTGCCGGAAACAGGTTCTGCAGTCGAATATGAACTTGAGACCAACCTGGAAAACGATCAGAAATACTGGTGGAAAGTTAAGGCTTTTGACGGAATATTTAAAAGTGACTGGTCTGAAGTATTTACTTTTACAGTTGATACTTCAGTGACTGTTGGAATCGAAGAGGAGACAACTGTTCCGGTTGTATTTAAATTGTATAACAATTATCCAAATCCGTTCAATCCGTATACGACCATAAAATTTGATCTGCCTTCATACAGCGGTGTTACATTGAAAGTGTATAATATACTCGGTCAGGAAATAAAAACGCTTGTATCTGAGAAAATGACTGCGGGCAGTTACAAAATAATCTGGAACGGCAGGAACAATTACGGGATGCAGGTTTCTTCAGGTGTATATTTTTACAGAATAATAGCTGGTCAATATATTCAGACCAAAAAAATGGTATTTTTGAAATAAGGGGTAAAGCGCATAGAGCAGAGGGCATAGAGCAGAGGGCATAGAGCAGAGGGCATAGAGTAAAGAACTAAAGTACTTTAATAAAAATGATTAACATGTGTAGGGACAGCACATTGTGCTGTCCTTTTATTTTTTCGGGGGTAAAACAGAAAACAATTTTTTTTAACTAATTATTTAATATCTTCTTCAGTGCCTCTTTTACATCAGGGTACTCAAATTCAAATCCAGCACGGATTAATTTTTCCGGAATTACTCTGCTTCCTGAAAGCAGGGTCTCCTGCGCCATTTCACCGTAGATCAGTTTAAGAATAAATCCCGGTACAGGCACCCAGGATGGGCGTTTCATTACTTTCCCAAGAATTTTTGAAAAATCCTTAATAGTAAGCGGATTTGAGGCTGTCATATTAAATATTCCGCTAAATTCTTTATTATTGATCAGGAATTTTATTCCTTCAAGCAGATCTTCCAAATGGATCCAGGAAAACCACTGACTTCCTTTTCCAACAGGACCTCCCGCAAAGAACTTGTAAGGCAGTATTAATTTTGGCAGAGCCCCGCCTTCTTTACCTAGTACGACACCGATTCGAAGTATTACGCTGCGTATTCCTGTGTTTTCAATTAAATTGCAGGCTTTTTCAAGTTTTTGTATAACTTCAGATAAAAATCCTGACCCCGGAGAGGAACTTTCCGTGAGTTGTTCATCTGCTCTGTCGCCATAATATCCTATAGCAGACGCTTGAATAAAGACCTCCGGTTTGTTTTTTATGCAGCTTAAAATCTCCGAAAGATTTTTTACAGAATCCAGCCGGCTTGATAAAATCAATTTCTTTTTTCTAATTGTCCATCTTCCGGAAGAGATGTTTTCACCTGCAAAATTGATCACAGCCTGTGCATTTTCAAACAAACCGATGGAATTCTTAATTTCATTTTTATCCCATAGGACAGGGGTGATTTTATCCTGAAATACTGACTGTATTTTTTTTGGATTTCTTGTCAGGGCAATAATAGTGTAATTATTTTTGAGCAGTTCATAGCATAGATTTCTACCTATAAAACCGGCTGCACCGTTTAATATAATTTTTTCTGCCATAGCTGTATAATATTGTGGTTATTATCCTTCGCTTTTTCAATATAATTCCTTAAAAACAAATAT
>JBHPGK010000209.1:0-6384 GCA_042570605.1 Candidatus Zhuqueibacterota bacterium | reverse complement strand
AGCAACACGCACGCTGGCTGGAATCCAGTTCTTCTTTTTTCTATTTTTTTTGAAATTCCTCAATTATACTATTTTTATTTACAGAGACTCTTTTTTAGATCATTCGTAACACCAATATATAGAGTCCAGCTCTACTTATGTGCGATTAATAAATTAAATTATGCCTATGTAATTGAAAATCATAGAGGATTTATAATATTAATTACTTCTCCTTGAAAATTATGGATTAATATAACATTTCTTTCGCTATCAGCAACAATATAAATTCCTGAAGAACCAAAATTTTTTGATCTTATTCAGGTATTATCACTTTACAATTATGGATAATTTGACTATTTTAAATATAAGCAACCCCTTTTAATATATTTCAATTGATAAATTGTTAACCTCGTATTTTGATATAAATTAATAAAAGAAGAGGTTTAATCTGAAAATTTGAGGTAACGATGTCAAAACAAACATATGAAGAATTAGAAAAACGTGTTAAAAAACTTGAAAAATTAGAAGCTGACCATAATAATACAATTAAAGAATTAAAAAGCTCAGAAGAACGTCTGAAAATATTATTTGATTATGCACCTGATGCAATATATCTGCATGATCTAAAGGGTAAGTTTGTAGATGGGAATAAAGCAGCAGAAGAAATGATCGGAAACAAAAAAGAGGAGTTAATTAATAAGAATTTTCTGAAATTGAAATTGATACCTGCAGGTCAAATTCCAAAAGCAATAAAAAATCTGCTTGAAAACGCAAAAGGTAATCCTACCGGCCCGGATGAGTTTACTTTAACCCGCAAAGATGGAGGTCAGGTTTCTTTAGAAATTAGAACATTTCCTGTTAAAGTTAAAGGCAAAACCCTGGTTCTGAGTATTGCTCGCGATATCACACAAAGAAAAAAATCGGAAGAGAAACTTCAGGAAAGTGAAGAAAAATACCGTTTATTAATTGAAAACATACCATCAGTCGCATGGAAAACCAACAGGAAAGGTCAAACGAGTTACATAAGTCCAAATGTAGAACAGGTATATGGATTTACTGATAAAGAAATTATTGAAAAAGGAGATCAACTATGGATAAAAAGAATACATCCGGAAGATGTCGAAAAAGTCATCAGAGATTTTAGACTTTTATTTACTAAAGGGAAAAAATATGATGTACAGTATAGAATAAAAAGAAAAGATGGAAAATGGATATGGCTCCATGATAGAGCCGAGAAGGTCATTGATACTGAAGATGATCAAACCTCTTATGGTGTCTTTTCAGATATTACTGATCGCAAAAAAGCTGAAGAAGCACTCAGGGAAAGTGAAGCTAAATTCAAAAGTTATGTCACACATTCCCCTTATGGGATATTTGTTGTAGATGAAAAAGGAAGATATATTGATGCAAATGATGCTTCATGTAAAATGACTGGTTATGAATTTGAAGAGTTGACAAAAAGATCTATCAAAGATCTGGCTGCTCCCGGTTATATTCCTGATGGGATTGATCCGATGGCAAATATAAAAAAAACAGGTTTCACACAAGAGGAAATAAAACTCAAAAAGAAAAATGGATCAATATTTACCGCATCGCTTGATGCGGTAAGGTTAGCGGAAAACAGATTTATGGCGTTCTGTACCGATATTACTGAAAAAAAACAGACTGAAATTACACTCCGGGAAGAGAAAGAAAAAGCCCAAAATTATCTCGATATTGCCGGGGTCATGATCGTTGCAATAAATTCTGATCAAAAAGTGACTTTGATCAATAAAAAAGGATGTGAAATACTTGGGTATCCTGAGGAGGATATAGTTGGAAAAAGCTGGTTTGACAATTTTCTCCCGGAAAATTTAAGAAAAGATGTTAAAAAAGTCTTTGATATGCTTGTGAAAGGTGAAATGGAGAATATCGAGTATTTTGAGAATCCTATACTTTCTAAGGATGGAAAAATAAAGATCATTGCCTGGCATAATACGATACTCAAGAATAATGAAGGAGATATTATTGGCACTCTTAGTTCAGGAGAAGATATAACGGAACGAAAGAAGACAGAAGAAACATTGAAAAAAGAACGTGACCTCATTGTAAATATAACAAATACAAGCCCTGCGGGTATTTCAGTTGTCAACAGGAATGAGGAAATAACATACGCAAATTACAGAGCAGAACAAATACTCTGCCTGAAAAAAGATAAAATGACCCATCTTACTTATAATGCGCCGGATTGGAAAATCACAGATTTTGAGGGTAATCTTTTCCCGGATGAAAAACTGCCATTCAGAATTGTAAAGGAGAGCGGGAAATCCGTATTTGATATACGTCATGCCATCGAATTGCCCGACGGAAAAAGGATATTTCTTTCCATAAATGCATCACCGCTTTTTGACGACCAGAACAAATTTGACGGCTTGGTCTCCACAATTGAAGATATTTCAGATAATATTCATTCTGAAAAAGCACTTAGGGACAGTGAAGCTGCACTTCAGAGTATATTCCGTTCTGCACCTATAGGTATAGGTCTGGTCAAAAACAGAAATTTTGATTGGGTAAATGATAAATTTTGCCAGATATCAGGATATTCTCATGATGAACTCAAAGGACAAAATGCCCGAATAGTTTATCCGAGTGAAGAAGAGTATAAAAGAGTTGGAGAAGAAAAATATAAGGAAATAAAGGAAAAAGGTATAGGTACAGTTGAGACAATTTTTAAACGGAAAAATGGTACGCTGACCAACATATTATTGAGTTCATCGCCTATCGATATGAACGACTTTTCAAAGGGCGTGACATTTACTGCTCTGGATATCACTGAACGGAAAAAAGCGGAAGACGAAATTAACAAACTCGCTTCAATTGTAAAACATAATCAGAATTTTATCGGACTTTCGAATCTGCAGGGCGAAGTATTATATCTTAATGAAGCCGGGAGTAAAATGGTCGGTTTGGATCCGGAAAAGATATTAGCCACAAATATTTTGGATTTTGTACCCGATTATTACAGGGAAACATTGATAAATGAGGTAATCCCTGCTGTAACTAAAGATGGGATATGGCGTGGTGAAGGACCGCTGCTAAATTTTAAGACCAGTAAAATAATAAATGTTCAAACCACAGTTTTTCTGATTATGGAGAAAGAAATTCCGAAATATATTGCTACTGTAATGGTAGATATTACCTATAGAAAAAAAGCAGAACTTGATAAGAATAAACTCGAAGAGCAGTTGTTCCATGCACAAAAAATGGAATCTATTGGAAGGCTTGCAGGAGGAGTGGCACACGATTTTAATAATATTCTCGGCAGCATTATGGCTTATTCGGAATTATTGAAAATGAAATATGTGGATGAGACAACATCTGAAGGTAAAGCGGCGGATGCGATCATCAGAGGGGTGGAAAGAGCTGCTGACCTGACAAAACAGTTGCTTGGTTTTGCACGAGGTGGAAAATATGAACCTAAACCTCTCAATATTAACCAGGTAATTAACGAAACAATAGACATGTCTGAAAAAATATTTGAAAAAGATATCGAGTTAAAACTGGACCTTGAAGAGAAAACAGATAACATTGAGGCTGATAGGAACCAGATGATACAGATATTTACAAACATAATTATCAATGCCAGAGATGCCATGCCGCGGGGCGGCGAATTGATAATAAAAACGGAAAATGTTTTTTTAGATGAAGATTTTGTCAGAACACATGCAGAATTTAAACCAGGAAATTATGTGAAAATCTCTGTTACAGATTCTGGAATAGGAATGCCGAAGGATATTATGGACCGAATATTCGAGCCTTTCTTTTCAACTAAAGGTGAGGGGAAAGGGACAGGTTTAGGACTTGCAACAGTATACGGTATCGTAAAAAACCACTATGGTCACATCTCTTGTTACAGTGAACAGGGTGAAGGAACAACATTCTGTGTTTATCTGCCGGTTACCGGTAAAAAAATAGAAAAAACAGAAAAACGTGAAAAAGTATTTACAGGGAGTGAGACAATTCTTGTTGTTGATGATGAAAAAGACATTCGCGAATCGACAGCAACATTACTTAAAAGCCTCGGGTATGAAGTGTTTACCGCATCAGACGGTCAGCAAGCATTAAAAATATATGAAAAAAATAAAAATGACATCGATCTTATTATTATCGATATGATAATGCCCACTCTTTCGGGAAAAGAAACATATCTTGAACTGAAGAAAATAAATCCTGATGTACAGGTTATCCTGGCAAGCGGATACAGCCAGAACGGAAAAGCGACAGATATTATAAATGAAGGAGTTCAGGCATTTATACAGAAACCCTTTAGAATGCATGAGTTATCCGGTTTGATCAGGAAACTTTTATCAAAAGAAACTAAGTAGATGCAAAATAATGGGGGTTGACCAAAAAGCTCACTAAAAGTGTCATTCCCGCCTGTCCCGCTGTAAGCGGTGGTGAAAACGGGAATCCATACCACCTGAAGCGGGTCTGCCTCCGGCAGAAAGTTGTTGTCTTTCAAAAGATTCCCGATTAAATTGGGAATGACAGATCGGATTTTTTCACTCTTTTGGATCAGCCCCTATTACAAAAAACACATTATTAATCAATTAAAAATCAAACCCGGACCCGGGTCTATGAATAAGAGGTCACATTGGTCCATTTAAACTGACCTGCGGGAATTTACCTGTTTTAAAGTATTCTTCGAAGTGTTCATCTTTTAATCCCATGGGATGTCCTTTCCAGGCTATTTTCCCTTCCTTATCGATAAGAAATACTGTAGGAACCCCGGTGATTCCGAATGCTTCAAATATTTTATTGGTTTTATCACGTGCAACGGGATTTTTAACTTCATATTTTGCAAGATATCCTTCCAACCAGTCCTTATTTTGAGCACTCAGATATAGAAAAACAAAATCATCACTGCCGAATTTTTCGTATAGTTTGTTCACTTTAGGAACCTGTGCTCTGGCATTCCCGCACCATGATTCGAAAAACTCGAGGAATATCGTCTTTCCTTTTAGATCTGTCTCGCCTTTGATCCAGTCGGAGATCCCAATTTCCGGCGCTTTCATTCCAACTTCCGGAGCATCCTGTGCTGAAACCACCACAGACAAATATAAAACACAAAAAAGCACAAAGATAATCTGAGACATATGTTTCATAATTCTACCTCTTGAAATATTTAAATATTTGTGCCAGGTTTTAATTGGTAAAAAAAATCTGAATAAATAAATGATATGCAAAACATCAGTAGTGTTAAGAAAAAAACTGTTTTCTTTTTCATACAATTTTCACCATGAAAGGAATTTACTTGTAACATACAATTAATATTTTAAACGAATCAATTTGCATTTTGTTTCATTTAAGTACCAATTTACTGAAATAATTTATAAATGGGGTAAACTTGTATTGGAGATTTTTTCTTTTGTTCAAAATGACCTGAAAAGAGAAAGCTAAAAACTCATGATAATTTCTTCAAGTGCGCTGTTGAAATCACCGGGAGCATCAAGCATGACCGGGTGACCGGTTTTTTCGATCACTTTAACGTTGAACGATTCGACATATTTGCGGGCAATCTCTATCTGGGTGACCTGTCGGTCTGAATTAATACAATATATCGGCGCCCGTACCTCTAATAATACATTGATAAGATCGTTTGAAAGCCAAGCAAAAAACGACTTACCGGTCTCTCTCCACCCGATCTTAGGTGAAGAATTATAATAATCTATCAAAGTCTGTATAACTTCAGGTTTAACTTCTCTTTTAAATGCCGCCCTGAGCCTTTCTGCATCAGGATTGTTCAGATTGTTCCAGACGCGTTCTTCAAACTGCTCAATCTCTTCAGGAGTTCGTTTCAACTCAACATTCTGCAGCATATCGACAGGGACAATCCCGACTATCCGCTCGGGGATTCTTTTAGCTGCTTCCAGTATTACAGCAGTACCCATTGACTGACCTACAAGGACAACCTTTTTTAGATCAAGATACTTTATAACAGATACGACATCTTCCCCGCAGGCTCCCATTGTCCAGTTCCCCCTGTCAGTTCCTGATTCACCAAATCCGGCCAGGTCAAGTGCTGCTACTTTAAATTTCTTAGAAAAATGATCCGTTTGATTTATCCAGTCAGCTTTTTCGCTCGCAAAACCGTGTACAAAAACAATTGCGGGCTCACCTTTGCCCTTGACTTCAAATCTTATCTTAACTCCATCATATGAAACGGCAGTATTTTTAATTTTTTCCGCACAACCTGAAAAAATAAAAACCGTAATTGATAACATTGCGAATAATATCAGGTTAAATCTTTTCACTTTTTTCTCCAGTGCTTTTTATAAATTCAAATGTAAAAAAGTTTTCAATTACACTTATTTAAGTTCATACGTAACTATTCTCTTCTACCAATCGTAAAAAAGGTTGTCCTTG
>JBHPGK010000208.1:0-6402 GCA_042570605.1 Candidatus Zhuqueibacterota bacterium | reverse complement strand
GACACTCCATATAATTGATTCGGATAAATATACAATTACAGATTTAAATATCTGCTTTAATACCCATAATACAGCTCTTGTTCTGCCCTCTTTTTCATATATTGACAGGTAGATCTCCTCATAATCACCTCTCAAGTGGGAGATGTCACTTTCGAAAGTGACAAAGCTGAGAAGCAGGCTGAATACTTTAGGTATATTGCGGTTCTTGTTTTTCATGATTTTCAGGAATTTTTTAGCGGGAAAATCACGTTTTCCCACATTTTTTCATAAACTGATTTTATCTCTTTTAACTCTTCGGAAGCCCTGTTAGTCAACTTATAGTACTTTATCGCCCTGCCGCCCCTGACAGGTGTAGGATCGCCGGAATAGGAATCAAGGAAATCGTCTCTCTGGAGTCTTTTAAGAGATTTGTTGATCGTGCTGACGTCCAGGTACCTGCCGGTCATTTCCTTCAGCTTTTCCCGGATGTTTACAAGATAAGCTTCCTCCTGAAGATGATAGATCGAGAGTAATATCTGTTCTTCCTGCTTTGAAAGTGATTTCATCTTAATAGTCCTCTTTTAAATAAATATTCAGGTTCAGCTACTAAATACGGACATTTCTTGGCAATGTTACAATAAATAATGATATTTTTTAATATTAACAATGGAACACGGGTGGTGGAGCAGAGGGCTAAGAGATAAGCATAGGGCATAGGGATAAGGAAGGCTGGAAAGAACGAAAAAACAGTTATTCAAAAAAAATGGCACACGGATTACATGGCAGAGAGCATAGCGCTTAGAGCATAGGGAAGAAAGTAAAATGCGTATGTGTCATCCCCGCGAAAGCGGGGATCTCCTACCACGGAGATATAAATCCATCAGCGTTTTTTTGCACAAAGTGACCACTTCGTGACACAAAGTGATCGCTTCTTGACACACAGTCTGGAAAAACCGGAATCTATTCCACCTGAGGTGGATTCCGTCAAGGCGGGAAAGTTTTTTTGCTGAATAAAAAAGAGGACATTGAGTAATGTCCTCTTTTAAAAAACGAATAAACCTTACCTGAGAATATGACTACTTCATAAAGACCATTTTTCTGGTCTCGATATTATCACCAACAGTTATTCTATAAAAATAGAGTCCCGAATTTACTTTTATTCCATTATCGTTTCTCCCGTCCCAGATAACGGTATGGTTTCCCGCAGTCTCAAGCCCGCTGTGAAATGTTCTTATCTCCTGCCCGATAGCGTTATATATTTTAATCGTTACCCGGGAAGCTCTGGTCAGGGAATATTTTATTGTTGTCCCTGCGTTGAACGGATTGGGATAATTCTGAAAAAGTTCAAATTTTTCCGGTGCAGGTATTATGAGGGACTGCTGTACAGGTGTAACGCCGAGATATTCCATTGCCGCCAGCCATTTTGGTGCATCGTTGGGGTCCTGGTCCATGTACTCAAGCATACCCCAGCATCCATACTGTGACGGCAGGTCTATTGATGCGAACATCATCATTAGATCCCCGCCTACTGCATTCCACTTGTTCATATAATCAAGGTACAGGTCTTTCATCCGGGAGTGCCGGTTTGCTTCAGTACATAGATCAACAATAGTCTCTGGTTTTTCCGACAGCGCCAGTGCAGCAACATGCTGCCCCGCTTCATAAGTAATAAGGTCCAGGCCGCGGGCAGATGCATTGGTAAGGTTTTCCGTGCAGTATTCCATGGTCACGTCTATATCGACTTCTGCAGAATCAAGAATTTCACTTACGGTCATTTGTGCAACCTGTGCCTCTTTTCCCGGCTGGACAATGTTTCCTCCGAAGTAGGGAGCAATACCATAAGCATCAGCCTTCAGGTAGGCATTGTTCCAGTCCAAAACCGTTGTTCCTGTCCAGGGATTGACACATTGTGAACATAAAATTCTGTAAAGTCTGTCTGTTCCCCCAAAAACGTCTTCCCAGATCTCAAAGATCTCAACTGACCGCTGTGAATAGTATCTTAAAAGAGCCTCAAAAGCGTTTTCGCTTAATCCGAGTTCCAGTCCCCGGTTCATCGCAAATGAGGCCCCGGAAAACCACCAGTTCCAGACCTCATTTGAATATTCTATATAGACGGTCAGGTCCGGATCGAGATCGTTCTTTACCATGGTGGCAAATTGTCTGATAAAATCATCTGTGGCGTGGTGGGGCATACAAAACCATGGATCGATATCCAGCGTGTTGCATAATTCTATCATGTATTCCAGGGCCACCCCTGTTCCCACAGTCTGGGTGAAATAGTCAGGTGTTTTTCTTTCATCCCAGTCGATTTGAGTCGTTATATAGTCATAATCATTTGTGTTTTGCCAGTTCATAAAACGTACAACCTCAAAATTACTGATTAGTTCAAGAAATGGGTAAAAGAACGGTTCCGTTTCATATGTTTCTTCATTCCCCGGCATGATAACCCGGATGTTTCTGATATAATTTAGCGGATTTGTCCTGGTTATTTTTAAATAAAAGCCTTCATCCCATCCGTATTGTCCTACAATCGGCTGTACATCGATAATGATCCTTCCCGGCTCTTCTGCAACTATGGTCGCATCATAATCGAATTCTATTTTGCCTTCGCCGTCATATAAAACCGTGTACTCGCCTGACGGATAACGCGCTTTAATATTACACACTAAAAGTGTCCAGGCTTCCGTTCCCGGACCCAGAGATTTTACCCATCCGTTCGCATCCAGGTTCAGGGGACCTCCGGAATCCCATACGCCATCCTTTACAGGTGTCCACATCCGTGCTCTTTTGAACAGGTCAACGAAAGCGATCTCGGAAGACCAGTCTCTGATGGCTGACACATTGATCCCGAGAGGCGCTTTTGGTTCCTGAGCTTTCAGGTCAGATACAAAAACGAATAATACGGTTAAAAGGACAAGTAAAACTCTGTCCGGTTTTGAATGCATAATTCCTCCATGATAAATTTTGGACTTTTACACTATTAGTTCTAACTTAAATTTTAAAAGAGGACTTGATAAATTTGATATCAGGTTGCTTATTTATATACACAAAACAGGAAAAAGATGCAACAGGTTTTTAAAATTATTTTTGTAGGGGAACCAGCCTTTCCCGAAGTGATTACTTTGTGAATAGAATACTTTTGAGTCGGTAATAGAACACGGATGACACGGATATGAAGGATTTTAATTGATGAGAAGAGAAGAGGGCATAAGGTAGAGTGCGTGGTGCTAAGGGATAAGAATAAACAAGCATGTGTCATTCCCGTGAAAACGGGAATCCAGGTGAAGAGAAAAAGAGAGGACAGGTTTAAAACCTATCCCTACGATTCACCGCCCAATTTTCACTGTGCTCCATGCCCCAGGCTACTGGCACTGAAAGTGTCATACCCCTTGAGAATTCGGGGGATTGCAACGACAGTTCAAATAAAAAGCACAAAAAAAGAGGACATTGAGCAATGTCCTTTTTTACATAACCTGCAGGAAAATTTTCCTTATTTCAACAATACCATCTTCTTTGATTCAGTAAAACCCCCGGCTCTTATCCTGTATATATATATTCCTGAACCAACCTTAACACCGTAATTATTTGTACCATCCCATTTAACACTGTGGTACCCGGCTTTCTTATTCTCATTTACCAACGCTTTTATCTCTTGCCCAAGCACATTGTAAACGGCCAGCTTCACATCAGCGGTTTTGGGTATGCTGTATCTGATCGTTGTTTCAGGATTGAACGGATTCGGGTAATTGTTCTCGAGAATAAAATTATCAGGAGGCTCAACTGGCTTTTCAATTATTACGTTTTGCAGTGTATTTAAATTTAGAATTTTATCCGATATCTCTATATTCTCAATAGTAACAGGTTCAGTAAAACCTCCCAGCCATCTGAATCTTACCGAAGCTAACAGACCATCCCCGCCCGGACAGATCGCCCTTACAGGAGCTTTAAGTAAATTCAAAACCGATACAGGATCCTGATTATTCATATATTTAAGGAAAAACGGAGCTTCACCGCCCATGCTTTCGAGGAATCCTTCGTCAATTATCTCTAAAATTTCATAAACTTCATGGTTATAATTCAAACTGAAACTGTACCCGGACAACATATTGACATCCCTGATAAAGACCTTCAATATAAATTCATCTTTTGTATTGCCGGGTTCTGTTTCAAAATCCAGGTATGATCCGCTATTTAATCCTTCGGTAAATACAGGTCTGTTGTCATTGTAAACCGGATTTCCGAAATAGTCCGAAAAAATATCCACATCGGGATCATTGATCGAACCGTCTCCGTTCATGTCTAAAACGGCGTCATAATCATCTTCGTTATAATATGACCAGAGCAGTGCATCGAAATCCCTTAGATCAGCAGTCCCGTTATTTGAAAAGTCCGCCCGGTTATCATTACGGTCAACTACGCTCATTGCCCGGTTTGGACCAGCCGATTCGGATTCCAGTATCGTTTTTTTCCCGAAATTATCAGTGTAAAGATAAGAATTATGAACAGCCGATACCCAGTAATAATAATTTTCGCCGTTTGAACCCCTGGTACTGATAACAGCCCTTACGGTTTCCCCCGTATTTATTGTAACCGGAGTTGCCGAAACCAATGTATATGATACGGCTTCTTCAAAATCAGGTGAATCCCCCCTGTAAATTTGGTAATAATCTATATACAACCTATTTACTGTATCACTATGAAACTGCGTGTATCCCGGATGGTTGGGTGAGATCTTAAATGCAATGCAAATATAACCTCCATTATCGTTTTGAAGGTCATAAGCATTTAATCCGCTCGGCGGAAGAATTGTGCTGTCGGTAACAACGTCTGCCGTGGATTGAACTAAGTCTTTTTTGGATGAATTTGACCGTGTATTTAAAAAACTATCCTGTCCATATACCGGGTTTAAAAGACTCAAAGTTACTGAGAGAAAGAATAATACAAGAAAAGATATACTTGAATTTCTTTCCATACCAATGATCAAAATTTTAAGCCCCGGTCTAATTTTACTCATTTATTAAATTTTTCTCGATACAAATCCAGCTTTAACATTATAATTCAATTCATTCTAATTATTGAGAATAAGTTGAATCCGTTTTTTAGAACAATAACAGTTTATATTAAGCAAATATTCCAGGAGAAGTGTTTATAACTAAACATGTTATATCTGCTTTAAATATAAATTAAGTCAGTTCTACGGGTATATTAATAAATAGTATTAATAATTGCAAATGTTTTTTAAAGCTGTCCTTAATTTCAGAAATCTAAATAAAAGCCTATAATTATCTTGATTTTTCTTTCGTTTGCTCTTACTATTAAGTAAATACAAAGGAACAAAAAAATGCATAAAATAAACCGCCGGAAATTTTTTCAATCCGCAGCCGCTCTCCCTGCAGGGGCCTATCTTGCAGGTAAACTGAATCTTATCAGTGAGAGCAGCCAGGCTGCTTATAACAGCCCTGCCGATGTCCGGCTGGAGATCGACCTGAAAAACATTGATTACAATATTAACACTATAAGTAAATGGGTGAAAGACCGCCCGGTTATGGCGGTCATCAAGGCAAATGCCTACGGACATGGTGTTGTAGAGGTGGGAAAATACCTCGACAAAAAAGGCATTCATTCGCTTGCTGTGGGGAAACTGGCAGAGGCACTTGAACTCCGGAAAGCGGAAGTAAAATGCCCGGTACTGAATTTTGGACCATATTCAAAAAAGGATGCGGAGATCATTGCCCGGGAAAATATTTCGCAGTCGGTCTATAATGATAATATCCTTTACCTGAACGAAGCGGCAAAAAAGCTGAATCGCCAGGCAAAAGTTCATATTAAGATCGATACGGGCCTGGGCAGGGTCGGTATCCCGTATCATGCCGCTTTTGAGTTTGTTGAAAAGGTTTCAAAACTCTCAAATATTAAAATTGAAGGGATTTTTACTACATTGACTGAGGATGAGGAGTTTGACAGTGTACAGATCGAAAGGCTGATTAAAATATGCGGAGACTCGGAAAAGAACGGGATCAATGTTGGATTGAAACACGCCGCATCGAGTGCGGGAGTACTTAGTTACCCGGATGCACATCTTGACCTGGTACGCCCCGGCATAACAATTTACGGGCATTACCCGTCCGATAAGGAATACGATCTTAAGAGGATAGACCTGAAACCTGCAATGTCGCTTAAAACTACCGTATCATGTGTAAAAAAACTGCGAAAAGGAGATGCAGTCTCATACCACCGTGCTTTTGTGGCTGAAAAAGAAGAATGGGTCACAACGGGAGCGATAGGCTATTCAGACGCATTTCCCGTCAATGCCCCCGGGAATGCCCATGCCCTAATTAACGGCAAAAAGTATCCGTTAGTTGCACTTGTCACGTCAAATCACATTTCAGTAAAACTTGGTGATGATGATTCGGTAAAGGTTGG
>JBHPGK010000207.1:0-6430 GCA_042570605.1 Candidatus Zhuqueibacterota bacterium | reverse complement strand
GGTCTGTGTTTCAGTTCAACGAATATACGTACATAAATCTATTGCAAGAGATTTTGCTGAAAAACTGACGGATGCTGTATTAAAAATAAAGGTTGGTGATCCCACACTGGAAGATACTGAGGTTGGTCCGCTTATCAGAAACAGCGAAGTCAACAGGGTAGAGGAATGGATTAATGAAGCCAATAAGGCGGGTGCTGAAATTATGGCAGGTGGGAAGCGTATATCTGAATCATGTTATGAACCTACTGTTCTCTATGATCCGCCTGATAATGCTAAAGTGAGCACTCTTGAAATATTCGGGCCTGTAATTTGTATATATCCTTACGAAGATATAGATGATGCAATAAAAAGGTCTAATGCTCTCCCGTATGCATTTCAGGCATCAGTTTTTACAAAAGACCTGGATTCTGCCCTTTATGCTTCTTCACAGCTTGACGCTTCAGCGATACTTATAAATGACCATACTGCATTCAGGGTAGACTGGATGCCGTTCGCAGGTCTGAAGCACTCCGGTAAGGGAATTGGAGGAATCCCCTATACCATGAAAGACATGCAGGTTGAAAAAATGATAGTATTCCGGTCAAAAGGATTATAAAGGAAAAATATTAATTAGAACCTGATCCCCATACCAACTTTCATACTCCTTGGCGGCTGCCAGATGTGTTCAACAAGAGTTGATTCAGCTCCTTTTGTGGAATCACCTGTTTTGAGGAATTCCTCAAGGTCAACAAAACTTAATCTATCCCTGCCGTCAAATACATTGAAGATATCGGCATAAAAATATGTTTTGAGATTTTTAACAATATTAAATTCTTTTCGTAATTTTAAGTCCCATATATCAACCGGGGGGTACCTCCGGTCGTTAACAGGGGGAATTCTACTTCTTGAAGGAGAAGAGTAGGGAAGACCGCTCCTGTATTTATAAACGAGAGTAAATAACCAGTCTCCAAAGATATGTTTTCCTAAGCCGCCGCCTACGAATTCCAGAAGATTTTCAGGTGTCTTATAAGAGATATACCCGTTTAAAGTATGCCTCCGGTCCCAGTTGAGAAAATACATTTTTGTTCTTGGAATATAGAATTCAGAAGACCAGAAATAAATTATTGGTAATTCAGATTCAGAATATCTTCCTTTTGCCCATTGAAGTGTATAATTTGCTCTAAAAGACCAGTTACTAAAGAATCTTTTTTGAAGAGTAATCTCTACACCTTTAATTTCAGCAAAATCTATATTGTCATACATTGAAAAATTCTGTCCGAACTGGTCCCTGACTTCCTGCATATAAATGAGGTTATCCACGTTTTTAAAATAACCGGTTATGTCAAGTTTCAGATCATTTTTAAATGTATGTTCAAATCCGGCTTCATATGACACGGTTTTTTCAGCATCTAAATTTGGATTTCCAATATATTTAAATGCGCCCCTTAAATCGAGTGTATGATTTGAATAATACCTGTCAAACGAGGGATACTGGATAAAATGTCCGTAAGAAAAATACAAAATATCTTTTTCCGAAATAGACTTAGAAATACTTAGCCTCGGTGAAATGTTTATTCTTTTTTTTGCATTCCCCGGATTTCCGAGTCTTCTTTCATCACCGATATATTTATAATCGTGGAATTCAGGATTTATTGCCGCACCTTCTCCTGATGCAAGAGCTTTGGAATATTTGCAGTTCGGATCCAGATAATCGGCTCTCAAGCCGATCTTCAGAACGGTATTTTTGAAATTAAACATACCCTGAAAGTATAGTACCCCGTAAAGCGGAAATAAATGATAATAATCAGTGTAATCGTTTCCTCCGGATGCGACCTGAAAATTTTCCATATATAAATCGTAATATCTTAATTGAATTCCAGTTTTGAACTGGCTGTTATCTTTAATTTGTCTGGTAAAGTCAGTTTTAAAATCCAGGACTTTCTGTTTAACGTGTTCAATATCTCTGGAAATATCATTTGGATGTGAATCTAAATAAAAATCTCCTGGTCCTCTGACCGACGAACCGTAAATTTTGAACCTGTCTGCATCTATGCCGTATCTTCCTCCGTCGTCATACGGAAGTTCTTTGAGCGTTAAAGGATCACGGTCAAACCTGTTCTTACCAGTGCTAAATAATGAAAAATATACATCATATAAAGTAGATTGATTTAAGCGGTGGCTCATCTGAAGCATATATCTTGATGAAAAGGTGTTAAATACTGGGAGCCTGTTAAGCAGTTCAAAGTTTCTTACTGGTATTTCGACATAATGGTCATCACAATCATCAGATCTGTAATTCGGTACCAGAACCGGGTATCCGCTGTTCCCAAAACCGAACAGTTCACCGCTTGTAACACCATCTGGCCAGAGATAAAAATCCGAACCTGTATCATATAAAATCCAGTCCCTTTTCTGCTTTAAGAATGAAAAGGTGAATTTCATATTTGAACTTGGCTGGTAGGTAATATTATTGTTAGTTGAGTATCCGTAATCAAAACCTCTTTTCCGCCAGCCCTCATCATTATGTTTATACTCTCCGGATAAAGAAAACGTAAATATCCCGGGAAGTATGCCCTTAAGCCAGTCGGATAAAAACGGTTCTCTTCCGGAAAGGTAAAACTCGATACTCCTGCTTTCAGGTCGGCGCTGGTAGGGGATAAAAAGATTTTTTGCAGTTACAGGAGTGCCGTAAATATCAGTTTCAAGCATAGGATCACCTCTTTTATCCAGAAAAACAGTCTGTCCGTCAGGTACACCGGAAGGAGGTAAATTATTTTCACTGTACACCGGGTTAGGACCGTAATACATCGGTACAAGGTGAGGTTTATAAAAATTGCTGTTCCCGAAAGCATATGCTGCATCACTTTCAAACCGGATCTCGCCGCTGTATTTTGAGGTAGAACCTTTTTTTGAGGTAACATTAACAACTGCAGACTGCGCCTGCCCATATTCGGCATCAAAACCGCCCGTCATGACCTCAATCTCTTCAACAGATATTCTCGGCAGCTCGGTCGCAAGTCCGTAGCGGAAGTTTCCCTGTCCGGCACCCGTATTTTCTGTATGTGTGCCTTCACCTATAGGATTAACCATATTTATTCCGTCAACTATAAAAACAGTCTCGCCTCCAAATTCTCTGCTGCCCCTGAACGTATTATGTACAAATCCCGGCAAAAATGAAACAGCCGTTTTTATATTTCCACCCGGCAGAATGTCAATATCCTCTTTTGTTATGTACCTTTTTCCAGCTATTTTTTCTTTCTCTATTACAAGAGGAATCACAACCGCAGGTTTTTTAATTTTTTCTTCAAAAATCACTTCGATTTCTGATCTTTGAAGAAGAATATTTATATTTTTCACCTCTGAACTTTTCAAGCGGATATTTTTTTTGATATATTCTTTATATCCGGGAAAGAATGCGTTCAGTTTATAAACACCCGGAGACAAACCGGACAATTCATACCTGCCGTTTTTACCGGTAAGAGTTTTTAGTTCGCTGCTGTCGTTCAAGTATATATATACACCTGTCAAAGGTTTGCCTGTAAGTTGATCTATTACGGCACCTTTGATTTTACAATTTTCCTGTGCAGGAGAAGGTGAAAAAGGAAGGAGATTAATAAATATAAAGAAAAGCAAAAACTTCTTCATAAGTTTCACCTTATTTTTTAAAACCTGACTCCCATACCTACCTTCATACTCCTTGACGGCTGCCATATATGTTCAATCAAGGTAGAATGTGCTCCGGAAGTCGGATCACCTGTTGTGAGAAATTCTTCCAAATTAACAAATCCTATCCTGTCCCTGCCGTCAAATACATTGAAGATATCCGCATAAAAATATGTTTTTAGATCATTGTAAATATTGAAGTCCTTCCTCAATTTTAAATCCCATACATCCCATGCAGGGTATCTTCGGTCATTTATTGGCGGATTTTGATTCCTTGAGGGAGAAGAGTAGGGAATACCGCTTCTGTATTTATATACCAGCGTGAACAGGCAGTTACCGAAAACATATTTACCGAAACCGCCGCCGACAAACTCCATAAAATCCTCAGGAGTCTTATAAGAGATGTATCCGTTGAACGTATGTCTCTGGTCCCAGTCAAGGAAATACATTGATGTTCTGGGAACAAAATTATTGTATAGGTCAGAAAATGCCTGTGTTTTATCGGAACTTTTACCTTGCGCCCACTGCAGTGTGTAATTGAATTGCAAAGCCCAGTTATCCGAAAATCTTTTCTGCAGTGATATTTCACAGCCGCGAATATTGGCAAAGTCAGAGCTGTCGTACATGTAAAAGTTCTGCCCGAACTGGTCACGGACTTCCTGCATATTAATAAGGTCATTAACATTTTTAACAAATGCTGTAAAATCAAATTTTATTCCGAATTTGAATATATGCTCGTATCCAACTTCATACTGCAGAGTTCTTTCAGGTCTGATATTTGGATTTCCGATAAATTTAAATGCTCCTCTCAAATCAAATGTGTAATTTGTAAAATACCTGTCAAAAGAGGGATATTGTAAAAAATGACCGTATGAAAAATAGAGAAGATTATTTTCAGAAATTGTTTTTGTTACAGTTATTCTTGGTGTTATTCTTATCCTTTTTTTTGCATCTGCAGGATTGCCTATCCTTCTTTCATCTCCAATATATTCATAACTTGAAAAATCAGGATTTATAGCAGCACCTTCCCAACCAACCCAAGGATCATGATCATGAAGAGACCTGGAATATTTTACATCAGGATCCATATAATCAAACCTTAAACCGGCATTCAGGGTAAGATCATGATAATTTATCTTATCCTGAATAAAAAGAGAGGCATAAACTGGAAATGTTCTATACTTGTCATTAGAGTCATTCCCAGCGCTTGCGACACCAAAATCTTCCATATACAGGTCATAATATCTGAATTGTATCCCTGCTTTGATTTGATTGCTTTTATTCACCTGCCGGACTAAATCCGCTCTAAGTTCCAGGACTTTCTGATTTGTATGCTCAATACTTCTTGCAATAGCATTAAGATGGGAATTCATACCGACAGCAATGCCACTGTTACATTTAAATCTGGGTGCATCAAATCCATAAATACCGCCGTCATCATAAGCTAATTTTTCAAGAGTTAATGGATCACGAGCATATCTGTTTTTTCCGGTTTCAAATAAAGAGATATTTACATTATACAATGTCGATTGGTTTAAGCGATGGCTCATCTGCAGCATATATCTTGATGAAAAGGTATTAAATGCCGGCAGCCTGTTTAAAAGCTCGAAATTTGTCATCTGTATTTCTTTATAACCGTTGAGATCTTGAGAATCATATGCCCTGTAATTAGGAATAAAGACCGGCTGACTGCTGTTCCCAAATCCGAATAGGTCACCACTGTTAACGCCGTTGGGCCACAGGTAAAAATCCGAACCTGTATCGTATAATATCCAGTCTCTTTTCTGCTTTAAGAATGAAAATGTAAATTTCATATTTGAACTTGGCTGGTATGTAATATTATTGTTGGTTGAGTATCCGTAATCAAAACCTCTTTTCCGCCAGCCCTCATCATTATGTTTATACTCTCCGGATATTGAAAACGTTAATATCCCGGGAAGTATACCCTTAAACCAGTCGGATAAAAACGGTTCTCTTCCGGAAAGGTAAAACTCGATACTTCTGCTTTTAGGCCGGCGCTGGTAGGGGATAAAAAGATTTTTTGCAGTTACAGGAGTGCCGTAAATATCGCTGCTCAGCATAGGATCACCTCTGCCGTCAAGAAAAACTGTCTGGTAATGCGGCACCATTGCCGAGGGCAAATTTGTCTCGCTGTACATTGGATTAGGACCATAATACATCGGTACAAGATGCGGCTTGTAAAAATTACTGTTCCCGAAAGCATAAGCAGCATCACTTTCAAGCCTGATCTCACCGCTGTATTTTGAAGTAGAACCTTTTTTTGATGTAACATTAACAACAGCAGACTGCGCCTGCCCGTATTCGGCATCAAAACCCCCCGTCATGACTTCGATCTCCTCAACAGATATTCTCGGCAGCTCGGTCGCCAGTCCGTACAGGAAGTTTCCCTGACCGGCACCCGTATTATCAGTACGCGTGCCTTCACCAATTGGATTAGCCATATTAATTCCGTCAACTATAAAAACGGTCTCGCCTCCAAATGCCCTGCCGCCCCTGAAAGTATTATGTACAAATCCCGGCAAAAATGAAACAGCCGTTTTTATATTTCCACCCGGCAGAATGTCAATATCCTCTTTTGTGATGTACCGATTGCTTATACTCTTATCTCTTTCAAAAACAAGTTCTGGAAGATACGATGGTTTTGATGGTTTTGATGGCTTTGGGGGTTTTGAAGGCTTTTCTTGAAAAACTTTTTCAATTTCTGCACGTTCGAGAAGAATATTTATATTTTTCACCTCTGAACTTTTCAAGCGGATATTTTTTTTGA
>JBHPGK010000206.1:0-6584 GCA_042570605.1 Candidatus Zhuqueibacterota bacterium | reverse complement strand
ATATATGATAAATTTATTTTCGAACATCGACAGTATTGTTAAAAAATATGGAGATAGAGTTTTTCTGATTGACGGAGACCGGGAAATTACGTTCAGCGGTTTGATTAATGATATATTAAAAGTAAAACAGGGAATAAAGGATCTTGGAATACAAAAAGGTGACAGGGTATGTTTACTGCTTCCAAACGTTTATGAATCTGTATTATTGCATTTTGCACTTTTGTTTACAGGAGTTATAATTGTTCCTTTAAATTTTTATGACAAGTGGCAGGCTATAAATTTCAAGGTCAAATTTGTTGAAGCAAAAGCTGTTATTTTTTGGGATCAGTTTGAACAGAAAATTGAAAAACTGAAAGAAGATACAGATGGAAAGATAAAACTGATATCTTTTGGAGAAAATAAGGTGGAAGATGCAGCAGATTACTTAACCTTATTAACCTCAGAATCCGATAAAAACTTATTTGATGATGTTGAAGATGATGAAAATGCCTTAATTTTGTTTACTTCAGGAATTTCGGGAAAGTCAAAAGCCGCAGTGTTTACTTATAATAATATCAGTAAAGCTGTTGAAATATTTAACAGCTTTTTCAGGGTAAACTCTGAAGAAATTTTTCTGGCTGCCGTTCCTTTATTTCATCCTGCAGCGTTATCAATGATTTTATTTCCCGGTATTAATAACGGTTCAAAAATCGTTCTTCATTCAAGGTTTGATGAGAAAGAATTGATAGATTCCATCGATAAGCACAAAGTCACTTTTTTTCCCGGGACCTTTACAATGTTTAATGCAGTTGCAGAAAATATTTCAGAATTTGAAAAAAAGAAGAATGATTTGAAATTTCTTGTCAGCATTGGAGGAGAAATACCGGATGAAAACCTGAAGGCAATAGAAGATTTTTTTAATTGTGAGATTCTATTTTCTTACGGTACAACAGAAACATTATTCCTGGCTTCTGGTTCCAGAATTATGGATATAAAAGAAAGTCGCAGTTGTGGAATTCCATTAAACGGGGTAAAGATAGAAATATTTAACGAAAATCGAATTGAATCGGAGAATTTTGCAGAGGGTGAGATTGCTGTCAGCGGCGAACATATTTTTAAAGAATATTGGAATGATGAAGAATTGACTCAATATTTTAAAAAAGATAACTGGTTTTTTTCAGAAGATATTGGTAGATTTGACGAATATAGTATTTTGTATTTTTTAGAAAGGAAAGATGAAATAATTTTCAAGGGCGGCTTCCTTGTTTATCCGAGAGAAATTGAAGAAACGTTAATGGGATTCGACAAAATAAAGGAAGTGGCAGTAATTGCCGTAAGTGATGATGAAGTAGGCCAGGAAATTAAGGCATTTATTACATTGAATGAGAACATCCGGGTTGAACCCGAAGAGGTATTTTCATTTTGCAGGGATCGCCTCCCTTTGTATAAATGTCCAAAGTATTTAAAATTTACTCCTGTTATACCAAAAAGTTCTACAGGGAAAGTTTTAAAAAGATTTTTAAGGAGTAAAAGATTTCAATAAAAAATAAAGGAGTTGATTGTGGTAGATTTAAAAGTGAGTAATATAAGGAATGTGGTTTTGTTGTCCCACGGGGATGCAGGTAAAACTTGTATATCGGAAGGATTATTATACAGTGCAAATCAAATTTCGAGACTTGGGAATATTGACGAAGGGACAACAACCTCTGACTTTTCTGCTGAAGAAATCGAAAGAAAAATATCTATTAATGCTACGATAATGCATTGTTTCTGGAACGATTTCAAAATTAATATTATAGATACACCTGGTTTTATGGATTTTGTTGGTGAAGTTGTGGGACCTGTCCGGGTTTCAGATGCTGCATTAATTCCGGTAAATGCAACAAGCGGCATTGGTGTGGGGACTGAAATAATATGGCGAATGGCTGACGAAAAGAATATGCCGAGGATTGTAATTATTAATAAACTTGATAAGGAAAATACTGACTTTTTTAAAGTCATTGAAGATTCAAAGAAAATTTTGAACAGTAACCTCGTTCCGGTTGAATTCCCTGTAAAAACGGGTGACGGTTTTGACAGCATCATTGATCTAATATCAATGAAAATGATAAAATATAAAAATGATTCATCCGGTAACTTTGAAACTGCCGATATACCGGGAGATCTGAAATCAAAAGCAGATGGATTACGCGAGAAACTAGTTGAATCTGTAGCTGAAAATGACGATGAGTTAATGGAAAAATATTTTGAAAATGGAGATCTTTCACCTGAAGAATTCAAAAAAGGTTTGAAAACCGGTGTCAGCAGTGGCAGTTTTATTCCAGTGATTGCTTCAAGTGCTTCAAAGAATTTTGGACCAAAAAGGCTTCTCGATTTTATAGTTAATTATTTTCCTGCACCTGATGAAGTGGCTAAAACTGTTGCGAAAGATCTAAAAACAAAGGAAGACAAAGAAATAAATATTGATACTTCCGCACCTGTTTCTGCTTTTGTTTTTAAAACTGTAAGTGAGAAGCATGTAGGAGAACTTTCATATTTTAAAGTAATTTCAGGAAATGCAAAATCCGGTTCCGATTTGACCAATACTAATAAAGATAAGGGAGAAAGACTCGGTCAGTTATTTCAAATGAACGGGAAAGACAGAAAAGAAACCGGCAGTTTTATAGCCGGCGATATAGGTGCAGCAGTTAAATTGAAAAATACTTTCACCGGTGATTCCCTGTGTGATCCCAAAAATCAGATTGTGTTCAAACAACTCGAATTTCCACTCCCTAATATCAGTGTTGCTGTCGTTCCAAGATCGAAGGGTGATGAGGATAAAATCGCATCAGGGCTGAATATTCTTAAAAATGAGGATCCGTCGTTTACAGTTGTGTCTGATCCTGAATTAAGACAAACAATTCTTTCCGGGCAGGGTGAACAGCATATGGATGTTATTATCAAGAAATTGAGCCAGAAATTTAATGTGGATGTTGATACTGTCGATCCAAAGATCCCGTATCGTGAAACAATAACCGGAACTGCACAGGTTCAATATAAACATAAAAAGCAGTCAGGCGGTCGTGGACAATATGGTGAAGTCTATATTGAATTGAGTCCCTTACCACGAGGCGGCGGATACGAATTTGAAAATGCAATATTTGGAGGTTCAATACCAAGCAAGTATGTTCCGGCAGTGGAAAAGGGTGTTAAGGAATCTTTGACATCCGGTGTTATGGCCGGGAATAAGGTCGTTGATGTCAAAGTCAAGCTTTATGATGGTACCTATCACAACGTAGATTCTTCAGATATGGCATTTAAAATTGCCGGATCCATGGCATTTAAAAAAGCATTCAGAGAGTGCAAACCGATTCTTTTAGAACCGATTTATGATGTCGAGATCAGAGTACCCGAAGAATATATGGGTGATGTGATGGGTGATATGTCATCGAGAAGAGGAAAAATCCAGGGCATGGATTCCGAAGGTGCCATACAGGTAATTAAAGCAAAAGTCCCGCTTGCGGAAATGCACAGATATTCTTCTACTCTAAGGTCTATCAGTTCCGGAAGAGGTTATCACAGGATGAAATTTTTTCATTATGAACAGGTTCCGCATGATGTCGCCGAGAAAATAATTCAGGAAGTAGAAAAAGAAAAAGAAGAACAATAAAAATGAACAGGTTATGGTCACCCTGGCGAGAGAAATATATTCTCAGTTTAAAAGAAGAGTCTAAAGACGGCTGTATATTCTGTCATCTTAAAGACCAGGAACCTGCTTCAGACAACCTCGTTCTTTATAAGGGGAAACTGAACTATATAGTAATGAATAAGTTTCCTTATAATAACGGACATTTATTAATAATCCCCTACAATCATTTTAGTGATATTACTGATTTAAGTGGAGAAGAGAGCGGAGAGATGATGGAACTTCTAAAAATGTCTGTTCAGGTTTTAAGAAATTCATTTTCTCCCCAGGGATTTAATATCGGTTCAAACCTCGGTGATATTAGCGGCGCAGGAATAGCAGACCATATTCATTTTCATGTTGTTCCGAGATGGAGCGGAGATACTAATTTTATGCCGGTTATTGGGGAAACAAAGGTTATTTCACAATATATGGAACAGGGTTGGGAATCTCTTAAAAAAACATTTGATTCAATATAAAAACAACATATTTTTTATAGTTTGTGAAAAATTAAATTAAAATCTTTATAGGGCGTATCATCATACGCCCTTTTACATTAAATTAATACTGTCTTGAAAATACTCCTTATAAATCCCTGGATATATGATTTTACCGCTTATGATCTCTGGATGAGACCTGTAGGGCTCTTGTATATAGCATCTGTTTTAAAAAGAGAAGGAATCGATATAGATTTTATTGACTGCCTTGACAGATATGACCCCCGGTTATTGAAATTTCAAAACCTTGAAAAACCGAAAGGCAAAAAAGACGGCAGGGGGGAATTTTATAAGGAAGAAATTAAAAAACCTGATATTCTCAATAATGTAAATAGAAAATATTCCCGGTATGGTTTTACTGAAGAAATTTTCATTTCCAAGCTGAATTCAGTTGAGAAGCCTGATTATGTTTTTTTTACTTCCATGATGATTTACTGGTATCCGGGTGTGAGAAGAATTATCGAGATCATTAAAGATAAATTTCCCGCATCGGTTACAGTACTGGGGGGAATTTACCCGACCTTGATGTATGAACACAGCAGGGAAAATACCGGCGCTGATATTGTTTTCAAGGGTGAATCCGAAAATAAAATCCTTGACTTTCTGGAAGATGATCATCCGGGATATCAGCGTAAATACAATTATAATTCAATTGACGATTTTCCTTACATTGATCTGGATTTTTATCATAAGAACATATTCGTTCCACTTTTGACTTCCAGGGGATGTCCCTACAAATGCTCTTTTTGTGCTTCAGGTATTCTTTTTCCGGGATTTATTCAGAGAAGTATTGACCTGGTTTTTGATGAACTGCAATACCAGTATAGAAAATATAAGGCAAGAAATCTTGTGTTTTTTGATGATGCTCTGCTGGTAAACAGGGAAAAACATATCAATATATTACTTGAAAAGATCATCGGGAGCAATATGATTTTGAAAATTCATACCCCTAACGGTATTCATCCTGCACATATTGATCTTGAAACTGCTAAATTAATGAAAAAATCCGGATTCGATACACTCCGTCTCAGCCTTGAGTCAATTGATACAGAAAGAATAAAAAATATGAATGGAAAAGTTTCCCCGGACTCATTCAGCAATGCGGTTGATCATCTTGAAAAGAGCGGTTTTAATAGAAAAAAACTTGAATCTTATATAATTATGGGGCTGCCGGAACAGACCCCGGAAGAAGTTTTACAAACCATGATCTTTGCAGCGGGAAATGGTGTGAAGATCAGGCTTGCATCGTTCTCACCAATTCCAGGTACACGCGATTTTGAAAAAGCGATAAAATCCGGGTTGATAGATAAAGATATAGACCCGCTTTTGCTGAACAGTTCGGTTTTTCCTCTTCAGAGAAAAGGATTCACAAAAACAGATTTTGAAAACATAAAAAAGATTGCAATTATGTTAAATTATTCTGTAGATTTAGGAATTAATATTACAAGAAATAAAAAATTTATTGATGCACTATACGGATTTAGATATCTTGAAAAGAAAAATTAATATTGTTTTTTTACTGTTGATTTTGCCTGTGTTTGTTTTATCTCAGGAATTGGACTCAGTTAAGATTGACATACCGGCTCCGGATTCTTTGGTCAGCCTGGAGGTTTATCAGGATACCATTCAAGCCAGATTTATTCAATACGATTCATTATCTGTTAAATCTCTATACAATCTTAATATCGATTATCTGTCTGATATGGAGTTTTTTGATCCCAGAGTTTACAGGTTTAATGCGGGCAGCAGAAACAGCCCTTCATTACTATCGGTTTACGGGCTTCCTGAAAGATTCATGGACGTTAGATTAAACGGGATGGATTTTAAGGGATTTTATAACGGGAAAGGACTTTATGATATTGTCCCGTTAAATGCTGTGGAAAAGATTTACAATTCTCATACCGGCATATACAGTATGGATTTGAAACTCAGGCAATATGAGGGAGATATTCCGGTTTCGAATGTAGTTTATGGTATTGGGACTTCTGATACAAGCACTGTTGATATAACTTTTGCACGGGAATTCAGACAAGGGATAAAATTCTTCGGGTCAGGAAGTACAAGAAATTTCCCTTATTCAATTGAAGAAACAGATGAATTAAGCCTTTATAATGAATTCAAGTTTTATACAACTTTAAATAAGAACTTTTTCAAAAAGGTTAATGTGAATTTTGAAATGCTTCAATACAGGACTCACGGCAGCCTCTTTTCTGATATTTATAAAATTGCTTCGGAAAGAATATACGATATGAGAGTAGATAAAGGCATTTTTCTGTATAAACTCACTTTCAGCAATTTAAGGTCCGGTTCTTCAGACGGTTACGGATATTCTGTCTATTTATTGGATAATAAAACAAAGTACTGGTATTTAGATTCACCAGGCGGTGTTAATATCGGTGAAAAAAAAGTGGGAAACAGTATTTATTATAAGATGAATAAAAGAA
>JBHPGK010000205.1:0-6592 GCA_042570605.1 Candidatus Zhuqueibacterota bacterium | reverse complement strand
AAATTGTCTGTGAGGGCAATCCTGTATCCATTAAAAAATGCAAAAAATCATTAACAGCTCAATATCTTTCACGAAAAAAATGTATCTCCGTTCCGGAATCAAGAAAAACCGGAAACGGAAAGAGCATGATCTTAAGAGGAGCAAGAGGGAATAATTTAAAAAACATAGATGTGAAATTTCCTTTAGGATGTTTTACTGCTATAACCGGTGTTTCAGGTTCCGGAAAAAGTACATTGATAAATGAAACCTTGTACAGGATTCTTTCAAGAAAATTTTACGGTTCAAGAACACCGTCTCTTCCATATGATACAATTGAAGGTCTTGACAGTATAGATAAAGTAATTGAGATAGACCAGTCCCCTATCGGAAGAACTCCGAGGTCAAATCCTGCAACATATACCAGTCTTTTCACTTATATCAGGGACCTTTTTACAAAACTGCCGGAAGCAAAAATGAGAGGTTACAAGCCGGGGAGATTCAGTTTCAATGTTAAAGGGGGCAGGTGTGAATCATGCGAAGGCGGCGGAATTATTAAAATCGAAATGCATTTTCTGCCGGATGTTTATATTACTTGTGAAGTATGCAAAGCTAAAAGATATAACAGGGAGACACTTGAAATAAAATACAGGGGCAAATCCATTGCTGATGTACTCAATATGACAGTTTTTGAGGCGCTGAAATTTTTCGATAAACACCCTGCAATAAAAAGAAAGCTGCAGACCCTGTATGATGTCGGTCTTGGTTATATTAAACTTGGTCAGCAGGCAACGACCCTGTCGGGAGGCGAAGCACAGCGTGTTAAACTTTCAACAGAACTTTCAAAGATCGGCACAGGAAACACACTATACATTCTTGACGAACCGACAACCGGTCTGCATTTTGAAGATGTTAATATGCTTTTAGATGTTCTTCAAAGGCTTGTTTCAAAAGGTAATACTGTTCTGGTGATCGAGCATAATCTTGATGTGATAAAAACTGCTGACCATATTATAGACCTGGGCCCTGAAGGCGGGGATGAAGGAGGTTATTTAATAGCGGAAGGCACACCCGAGGAAGTTTCAAAAAACTCAAAATCATATACCGGCAGGTTTCTAAAAGAAGAATTGAAATTCAATTAAATTAATCCTCCCAGATACCTCTGCTGTATTTAAAAGTTACCCTTATAATATTTCCCGCTGCATAGTTTCTAATACTAATTTCTTTATGATTCAGATAATTTTTCAATTTCAATAAAATATCTTTTTCGCCTTTTAACCCACGGTATGTTAATATTGCTATCTTTAACGTCGGATGGTCAATACTTTCAAGGCTTGTCAAGGTTTCAACAGGGATATCTATACCGGAATTTGTCAGAACTTCAAGGCTTAGGGACTGAAAAAGCGGGTCAGGATGCTTTAAAGTTGATTTTATGAATTCTGAATATTTTTTATCTCCGTTTTGAAGAAGTTCAGAGGCAGCAAGAATTTTGTAAATTTCATTCTCTGAATTATTGAATATATTTGTCAGATCATTTATATACTTTTCCTCTCCAAGTTCAATAAAACACCCCATTGCAAAAATCGCATTTATCGAATCACCTTTGCTTATAACCTGTTTAAGAATTTTTACTCCGGAAGTATCATGAAGAGAAGCTAAAGCAACTGCAGCATTAAATCTTACAAGACCTGCATTATCATTTAACAAAGGAGCAAGAAGCAGAATAGAATCCTTTAGCCCGGTTTTGGACAGTGCCTCGCATGCATTAGCCCGCACCGAAGGATCGTTATCTTTTACTCCTGCTTCCAATACTTTCCAGGAGCGGTACTGCAGGTTAACTATATCTACTTTATTTCCGCAATAAAGAACAACAGCAAAAAGCAGAAAGTACAGTCTATAGTTTTTCATAATAGTCCTTCTATTAAAAATCATTGATTAAACGGAAGTGAATTTTGCTTTCATTAAAACTCACATCCGGAGAAAAAGCAAAATCGAATCCGATTATTCCTATTTTGGACCTTATTCTAAATCCGAATCCAAAACCGGACTTCTGAGTAAATCTATTATTCAGTTTAAAATATCCATGATCAAAAAACAAGTAAATCCTTGAATATCTGTCAAGAATATACCTGTATTCAAGGTTTGAATATGCCAGATACGGTGTTCTAAACTGCTCTTCCCTGTAACCCCGCAGGCTGGAGGCGCCACCCAGCAGATACATCTGGCTTAAAGGAATATTTCCGGCTGATGATGTTATCTTTGAACCATACAACTTCATATATAATACACTTTTGGAAAATACAGATTTTACAGCTTCAAAATTAACAGTCAGCTTTTTATCCGTTATCCTGCTGTTAGTAATTCCGGCGGGGCTTTTTCTTGAAAGGTAAAACATAGAATTACTATAATAAACACCTCTTGTTGGATTAAATAAATTATCAAAATTATCATATGTAAATCCGCCTGAGATCATTATCCCGCTGTACTTCTGAACTGAATGATTGTTAACTCCCGGGATAACACTTTCCGTACCGATCTGAATATTCCCTTCAATTTTTTCGTTAAATCTGGTGTTCAATTCTAAACCGAAATTACGTTTCGTATATAGTGAATCATAATAGAACTGGTGAAAATTAAATCTTGCATTAATAGGAAGTCCGAATACCCAGGGTTCAATATATGCAAGAAATATCTCCTGGTTGTTTTTCTGAGGTTTATACCATCTTATATTAAAACTCCTTCCGGTTCCTGCTATATTAACAAGGGAAAGATCAAATTCACCGACAAAATAACCTTTTTCACCCGGATCTCTCTGAGGCATATAACCGATAACTCCGTCAAAACGGTTTCCCTTTCTTTCAGTGACATCAAGAATCAATCCGTATTTTCCGTTTTTCAACCTGATAAGATTATTTATTGATTTTACCTCAAGAAACCTGGTTTTGTTAAGATAAATTTCTGCATTATTCAACTTTTCATTATCATAGATCATACCCTGTTTTAATCTTGCTTCGCGTATGATCAAATCTTTGTCGGTGTTTTCCGCTCCTCTGACAATAAGTGTATCGATCAGTATTTTTTCCCCTTTATCCGCACTTAAACTGATACTTATTATTCCGGTGTTAAAACTTAAATCGTCTATTAAAATTTTGGCAAAAGGATATCCTGTTTTATTCAAATTATTAATTTCATTATCGATCAGCGAATTGATATCGTCTGAATCAAAGAATTCAATATTGTTCAGAATTTCTCCTTTTGAAACTTGTAGTTTAAACCTCTCTCCCTCATCAATTTTAATACTAAGATCATTATCGTTTTTTGAATATTCACATACCAGCTTTACATCGAGATATCCTTTATTGAAGTAGTATGTAATAATATCAATTAATCCTTGTTTAATACTTTCAATACTGATATTTTCCTGGATTTTTATTATATCGATCACCTCTTTATTTTTGAGCAGACTATTCCCAATAACACTGATTTTTCCAATTTCCATATCCTGGGAATAAGAAAAGTTAACCACTGAAAGCTGAATTAAAATATATAAAATTAGCTTTTTCATATTAAAAGAATGCCCTGATCTCTCCTCTTGCTATATGATAAGGTCTGGATTCTCCACCTCTTATTTCACCGTTGTAATAAATATTCAGAGAAATATTTGCGGATATCCTGTACTCAACTTTTGAACTTAACTGATAATTGTTACCTGGAAATCTGCCTTCTGCCATCTGGTAAGGTATGTATTTTTGAAACGGTTTTACACTAACCCTGTAATATTCAAGATCAATACCTGCTCTTCCCTTATTCAGAAAATAAAAATTTACTCCTGGGGCAGAGGTAAAATACGTAACCTTTAGATCATTTTCCCCATTTTCTTCTTTTCCAATTTGATTCCTGAAATGAAATTCTATATTATTTTTCCACCTGTAGAACAACTCATCTGAAAATTTTATTCCTGATAAATCAATGTTGAACCGGTTAAATGGTGTTACTTCTTTTTCTTCGGTTCTTGTTGAAAATTCAAGCTTATTTCTAAACCTGTTCTTGAAATAATTCTCAAGAATTATTGTAGTCTCTTTAACCCTTCTGGTTTCCTGCCTGTCCAAAAATTCATTGTTTATATTCCTTCCGGAGTTCAGTTTGACACTCAGTTTCATTCCTTTTTCAGGATCATTATAAGTAAAAAATTGTGTAAAGGTTAGGTTCGACCTTACGGGATCAACTGCATCAAACATTTTAAAAGGGTTTAAAACCTTATATTTAAGGCGTTCATCAAGTTTTAAAAAAGTCCTTAACTCCAGATTTTTTAAATAACTGTTTTTCGAAAAATTAGAAGGTTTAAATTCATTGAAAAAGGAAAAACTTTTCTGGAAAATATCCCTGAATTTTTCTGTGGTCAATGTTCTCAGGATCAGGTCTCCTCTTCTGTCCGGTACATATCCTCCTCGAGCTTCATCATATAAATAGTCGCCCTTCCCTTCCTCTACTTTAAGGTAAATTCTTTCTTTTAAAGGTGTCCGGTTATTACTGGTTTTATAACTGATTCTGAAGATCAGCCCTCTTTTCAAAGGGGAATACTGCATTCGAAAATCAGTCAGATTATTTTCAATCTTTTCGTCCCTTATCTTATACTTTCGTTCTCTTGACTGCCAGAGTAAATTCGATGAAAAATTTTTTCTGTTATTATATTCTATACCAAATCCCCTTGATAACAGATCGGAGTCTTCTGACAACTCTGATTCCCTGTGTTTTTTATCTTTTCTTAATCCGGTATTTACATAAAGCCTTAATTGCTCAGCAGAAAAAAAGTTCAGCCTTGCAGCCCAGTCATCAAAGTTAAATCCGTAATTGTTAAGCCCTTTGATGTTTTCACTCTTTTCTTCACCTTCATAAAATATCTCAGGCTTGAACCACTTGAAATTCAAATTCAAACTGCCCTTTCTCCTGATCCATTCATTCTCAGCACTTATCACATTGTTTTTACTTTTAACATTTTCAGAGCGGAAAAAAATATTATCAACAAATTTCATCTTTGACTCAAATATAAGAGAATGACGTTCAGAATTGAACCTTTCACCTCTTTCCATACTTCCGTACTCATAAGTCAGAGTTGATGTTTTATAAGGTGATAAATTCCCGGTAATTTCCAGAATATTCTCATTTTCGGCAATTTCACCGTAATAATCCCATTTCCTGTTAAATTCTACCTCATCCACTCTCCCAATGGGATTAAAACGGGAATCTTTGTAACGGTATTTCCCATTGATATTGAACTGAAAATCATTAAACATCATCAATTTCTTTCTCGGTAAGTCTGTGGACAGGTTCAGCAGAAGTGCATTCCCGTTATCATCATCGTTATGCAATTCCGAATAGGTATTTAAGTCATTTCTGCTTAATCCCAGTTCTGTACTGAAATTAAGCAGATTCTCCTTTTGATAATCAAATTTCAAACTTCCTGACTTCCTGCTTACCGGAACAGGCAGCTTAATTAACGGCAGGTAATCACCTCTGCCTTCTCCCAAATACCTGTAAACACCAAAGCTTTCAAAAACATAATCACCCTTTTCAGAACCGACATAAGAAAACCGTATATCGTATTCTCCAAGATTTTCCCCTTTATAAACGAAAAAAATGACACCTTCTGAGTCAACTTTTGCGTAATTACCCAGTCCTGAACCTTTGAAAAACACTCCTTCTCTGGCAGCATTTTGAGTTGAGTCCCCGGCAAGCTGCAGCATTTGAAGATCTTCGTCACTGTATGTAAAATTGAGCGGATTATCCTTTTTATCAGATTCAGAGAACAGCGATATATACAGAGATGAATTTCTGCCGATATTTGTTTTCCCTTCGACTCCTAAAACATTACGTGAGAAATCCTGAATTGAATACTCAAAATCCATTTCGATCCTTGAATCCTGGGTGACCGGACGGAATCTCGTAAAGGTTACCTGTCCGGTTGAATAATCGATTATATAGTCCTTGTCTTCCCCTCTTGTTAAAAGGACACCATCTATCCAGACCTTCTCTGTTCCTGCCAGAACAATTAAATTTATCTCACCGTTTTTACCTTTCAACTGATATGGACCCTGATTACCTTCAGTGCCAAGAAATTTCATGGTATGGAAGACTCCTTCTGAAACAGCAGCAGAAAATCTCAAATTCGAACTTTCGGTTCTGACCCCGCCGGATACACCTTTGAGTTTCCGGTAAATGTCCGATAATTCTCCGCCTTTATGATGCAGCTCAAAATCGCCGAATGTAGCATAAAATCGCTCTGCATTCAGGTTTATAAAAACCTTATCTATTTCTTTTAGGGTCTGGGTATTCCCTTCAGGCTGGATCGGAGAAGTCTGGTCGGTTAGTGCTCCGCTCAGGAAAACACCGCTGGAGATCTCACCTTCCAGCTGCATTCTAAGACCGCTCTCTATGTTCAGATCCTGGTTCGTTCCTAACGAAAATCCTCTTATCAGGCTGCCGTTCCTGATAATATTTACCGGTTTATCAGGCTGTTCAGCTTGCGGTCTTACCTGAAATATATCTGCATCTTTTATAATTGAATCCTGAACTACTGAAACATCCCGGATCTGATTAAAAAAATACTGCCGCTTTA
>JBHPGK010000204.1:0-6627 GCA_042570605.1 Candidatus Zhuqueibacterota bacterium | reverse complement strand
TTGAAATTTATAAATGAAAAAGACCTTGGACTAGATAAAGACCATATTGTAAAGCTAAGTCTCAAAAAAGAATCCAGAGAAAAGTATGATGTATTCAAGAGCGAACTGCTTCAGAATCCGGATATTGTTTCAGTGACGGCAACAAATTCACCGATCCACGGCATTTACTGGAACGGTCACGGCTGGGACTGGGACGGCAGGGAGGAGACTACCGACCCGCTGACCACATATCTTTATACTGATTTTGACCTTTTCAAAACATTTAATATTGAGTTAGCCGAAGGGAGATTTCTGGCAAAGGAATTTGATGCAAAAGAATCTGAAAATAGCGCAAATATAATGATTAATGAAGCATATGCAAGAATAATTGGTAAGGAATCTGCGGTTGGACAGGTTCTTACCAATGGAAATAACCAGGCTAATATTGTCGGAGTAGTAAAAGATTTTCATTATAAACCTCTCCAGGCAGAGATCGGACCGATCATGATATCCTATTCTCCGGAGAGGTTCTATTATATGTATATAAAGATCCGGTCTGATAATATTCAGGCAGCTATTGGTCATATTGAAAATATGTATAAAAAGTTCAGTCCCGGTTATAATTTTGAATATAATTTTCTTGATGAGGATTATGACAGGATGTACAGGGGGGTCCGCAGAGCAGGTGCGATATTAGGGTACTTTGCATTATTGGCGGTGATCGTTTCATGCCTTGGATTGTTCGGTCTTGCATCTTTTATGGCTGAAAACAGGACAAAAGAAATAGGTATCAGAAAGGTGATGGGCTCATCCATAACAGGAATTATCGGGCTTTTGTCGAAGGATTTTATTAAGAATGTAATGTTAGCTAATTTTATCGCATGGCCTCTGGCATATTTTTTCATCAAGGGATGGCTGGATAATTTTGCATATAAAACCGGAATAAACATATTGCTGTTTATCGCATCCGGTTTACTGGCTCTAGTAATTGCATTACTTACTGTGAGTTTTCAGGCAATAAAAGCGGCAAGGACCAATCCTGTTGATTCGCTGAAGTATGAATAAAATAATGGGTTTCAACCCGATACAAAATTCTTCAACGAGACGATCCCTATGTTATATCGCTGTTTTGTACAATGGTAGCAGATTACGACGGTCGTTTCCATCCCCCGAGGACTCGGGGGATGGGACTCCCTCGTAATGACAGTCTTTTATTTATATTATAGAAAAAAAGAAGTGAGCCACACCCGCTTTCAAAGAAATGAAAATCTCAACATGCGATTATATTTAATAATTCACCAAATTTTATTATTTTAAATAAGTACTATCCCGTTTTCCCTGTTCCCGGAACAGGTATAACGGCTTTTATATCAACCGGACCAAGCTTGTATTCGGTTGGTCCGAGACGCAGGTCTGAGCTCATCATCTCTTCCCAGGTTACTTCTTTTCCGGTATAGGCTGAAATTCTTCCCATAATAGCAGTCAGTGTTGAAATTGCGGTGTTTTCCGCCTCGTTTATCGGCTGATTTGTACGGATACAGGTTACAAGGTCAATATGCTCCTGGACGTAAGGATCAACTTTTACACGTTTTGTTGGTTCATCATCTTCATTTTTCGGATATTCATATTCCCATGCCTTTGTACCGTCTTTTTTCCAGATGGTATTTTCACAGTTTGAGTAGCCTTTTGTACCCATAACGAATTCCGAAACATTGTCTATACAACCGTCGATCTGCCTGCACATGCTGTGTACATGCATGCCATTCTCATATACGAAATCGACACTGAACATATCGTATTGATCACCGGTAACGCGCCTGTGCCTTGCTCCGAACCCGACGGCTTTTACAGGGTGCATTCCCGTGAACCAGTGTATGACATCGAGATTGTGTACGTGCTGCTCGACAATATGATCACCGGAAAGCCAGCACCAGTTGACCCAGTCACGGATCATATATTCCATGTCAGACCATCCCTGCTCATGGTTTTTAAACCACAACTGACTTTGATTCCAGTAGCAGTTTGCAGAAACTATATCCCCGATTTCACCGCTTTTGATCTTTTTATATGTTTCGATGTAATCACGCTTGTGTCTTCTCTGTGTACCTGTAACGACACAAAGGTTAAGTCCTTCAGCCTTTTTTGCAGTGCTCATTATCGAGCGTGCTCCAACCGGATCGACAGCGACAGGTTTTTCCATGAAAACATGTTTCCTGGCATTAATACATGCCGCAAAATGATCAGGCCGGAAATGGGGAGGTGTAGCAATAATGACTAAATCCACACCTGAGTCGATAAGTTTCTGGTATGCATCAAATCCAAGAAAACATTTCTCATCAGCGACTTCCAAACCTTTCTGTTCTTTTAATACCTTCCTTGCTTGGTCAATTCTGTCCTGAAAGACATCGGCAAGTGCAACGATTTTTAAATTTGGTCCTGAATCCAGAAAATTTATCATTGCACCTTTACCCCTGCCGCCGCATCCTACAAGACCTGCTTTCAGTTCCTTCCCATCAGGTGCCTGGTCGAGAAGGGGAGGCAGATTTAGTTCAGAAACATTTGCCCCTCCGTTACAAGCCGACATTAAAGAGCCCGCTCCAAGTGCACCGGCTGTACTTAAAGCAGCGGCAGCGCCCATGAATTGGCGGCGGCTGAAAACTTTATTTTTATTTTCCACGATAAACCTCCTTATATTTATATTATTATACAATTGTTATACCAGTTATTTTAATCAAAATATCAGTGAGATTGCCACGTCGCTTCGCTGCTCGCAATGACATTTCTGATTCATTTTTTATAAAAAAAGTATGCCACACACACTTTCAGGGAATAATACTGTCTATAGAAATCAATTAAGTTTTTTCTCTTCATAGTCACACACCACCCGGAATCCCACGTCTGTGCAGTCGGAGTACCACCATTTACTTTTCGGGATCTGCGGATCAGTTAACAGCCATGAATCATGCCTTGTACGGTCTCTTGCCGCAGAGCGGACAAAAACTGCATCGCTTTTATACGAACCACCTCTTAAAACATGTTCTGTTCCTGTCTCCGGACCTTTTGGATCGGTAATAATTTCATCTTCAGAATAATTTGAATATGCATCCGGCGAATAATAATCTGAACAGAATTCCCTGACATTTCCGGGCATATTAAGCAGTCCGAACCTGTTCGGGCTTATCCTTTCCGCAGGATGAGTTTTACCGCCGCTGTTTTCTGAATAAACTGCATATGAATTGATCAATACCGTATCAGCACCAAATATTTTATTCCAGAAACTTCTCTTTGTGTATTTTTCAGGATCGCCGCCGAAAAAATACGGTTCATCCGAACCGGCACTGCATGCATATTCCCATTCTGCTTCAGTCGGCAGTCTGTACTTTTTCCCTGTTACCTGTGACAGCCATCTGCAGTACATCTCCGCAGCATAATGGGTCATTGTAATTGCTGGCCTTTTTCCTTTTCCCCAGCCCTGGTCAGGAAAACCGTAAGGCGGGGTCGCACCTGTGATTATCTCAAGATCATCATTTCTTATCCGGTATTCCGGTTTTGCTCCACCTCTCAAAGCTGCTGCTGTCTGCCTGTAAAAAGCTTCATATTCATCCCATGTCACTTCAGTTTTACTCATCCAGAATTTACTGACCGCCACCTTTCGCTGAGGACCCTCGTCTTTATCCCGGTAGGATTCGTTCACCGGGCTTCCCATAGTAAAAATCCCTTCAGGGACAGCCGCCATTTCAAAATCCACTCTGGACCCGGGTATGAACTCTGTAAAATCTTCAAATTTCTCCACTTCTGCAGGCTGCGTATATATTTCCCTGGTTATTGTTTCTGTTTTTCCAAACAAAATTGCCTGTTGAGCCTGTTCTGAGTAATGCCCGACATAAAGGTGACAGTTGATGCAGCGAATCTGGTCTTTCTTCCTTGTATAATATAAATGAGCTTCCTCACCTTTTTTGGTCAGTTTCAGCGGGAACAGGTTTTGATGGCATTTAAGACAGGATTCCCTGTAAGTATAATTTTTTGCGTTTTCAAGCTGTGATTTTGCCTCCCAGTTAATTTTGGAAGCATCCTTGAATATTTTTCCAAAAATATCTTTTGCACCGAGTCTTGATTTTTCAGTATAATGTTCTATCCCTCCGGGAGGCAGGTGACACTCGATACAATGAACAACGATCCCGCTTTTATTGTCGTAATGAGTTGACAGCCGCCAGGTCTCAGTAACATGCGGATGTACATGGCAGTAGTCACAGAATTTATCGGATGAAGTATAGTTTAGTGTTCTATTGGCTAAAAATACAGTTGTTAAACCTAAAATAAATCCAATAAAAAGCTTTGTTTTCAGCAGTTTAAAAATTCGCATTAATTTTACCGGGTGATTTCACCAAAAATCAATCAACTAACATTGAAAGTCTTCTTTACAAATGCAACATTTGTACGCGTATCCTCGATAAATTTGTCTTTTCTGCCGCTTGTTTCAAGTACGAGCCATTTGTCATACCCGATATCATCAAGCGCTTTTGCACATGCTTTCATATCTACCTGCGCTTCGGCACTGCCCAGCATGGGTGTTTTCCAGTCCTTAAGATGAACTTCACATATTCTGTCGTTACGGAGCATTCTGATCTCTCCCGGTGCATCATATCCTTCACCAGTACCATTTCCAACATCGTAATAAACCTGTGCAATAGGTGATCCGATCTGGTCTATTATTTCAAGATTCTGCTTTGCAGTAATGGTATTTTCAATTCCCAATATAATCCCGGCGTCTTCAGCTCGCGGTACGATCAGTCTTAAAGCTTCAACAACTCTTTTGACCGCCTTGGAATCGAGTTCATACGATGAATATTTCCCGTCTTTCAGATCACGTAATTTACCTGAACTGTTTCGAAGCCGCAGATCCCCCTTACCGAAAAATGCAAGAAGAATATTTTTTGCTCCAATAGCTTTTGCCGCATCGATCGCATCGATAACAAATACCGCTGACTGCGGTTCCGTCGCCAGGGGTATGGAATTCATCATTCCCAGAGCAACCGAATGAAAAGTGATGCCGTGTCTTTTACCCATTTCGAGATATTTTTTACGGACTTCCGGTTCTCTCAGAGGGAGGTTGTTTGGACCGGTGCCTAAACTGACCTGGATCCCCTGCAGATGTGCCTCTTTCGCTTTTGGGATCGTATCCGGTGTTGCCATCTTTCCGAGATTCCAGTCACACATTCCGATCCCTGTGATTTTTCCGGCTGTCCCGGAAGTTATGCTGCTGTTTAACATGTTTGACATATTCATAGCTATAAAACTCCCACTCATTGTTTTTATAAAATTTCTCCGGCTGATTCCCATATATATGCCTCCTGTACAAAAAAATTTTATAATTTGATCATATGGTTTTATCAGGTATATTTTTCAATAAAAGAATTACAGCGCCCTTGCCGAAACACAGGTTATTGTATCCGGTATATTCCTGTAAAAGTGAAATTAAGTTAAAGTTTTAATTTTTGCAAGTGTTTTAGGATATTTTTCTCAATATCGGAGATTAGTAGGGGAGAAGCATTTTCAGAACAAATAATACTTTTCAATTTTACAACATTTTTATAAATGCTTCGCCCTTATTACCATAATTCAATATGAATTTTCAGAGAACATTTCCCAGTATAAACAGCATTGCTGTTGTATTTTTTACTATTGGGCATAATTTCATAGGAAGAATAGATGTTTTTGCACCCGTAAATAGTGATAGAATTGCCAGAATAATAAGCATACCGGCAAGTGAAAAATAGACAATATATGAAAGGTTGGTATCGGCTGTTTTAAAAATCGTGGTAAGGAATGCAAGCAAACCGATAAAACAGAGTGTGAGTCCCTCAGCGATCCATTCCATGGTAATTATCTTCAAGTTGTCTTCAGATATTTCCCCGAAACCTTTTACGACTGATTTTGTCGGAAAAAGGTGACCAATACCCCAAAGGAAAATAATCGCCGAACCGGAATATAATAAAATACTGTTTATCATATGATTCTCCCCTCTGTCAAGTTGTATATGTGTATAAAAAAGGATTGTTAGTGCTGGCAATATTAAAAAATTGTGAATAAAAAACAAGGATTTAATTATTTTTTCCGGGTATTGTTCCCTGCCGTATAAGGAATTTTAAATCCTGAAAGTATACGGCAGGGAACTTGGGATAATATTAAGGTAATAAAAGTGGACGATTATTTGGCAGCCGGCTGCCAGAGTGCAAAAACCCCGCCTGCGGAATCCTCAACAACACTGAACGATCCCATGTCAGGGATTTCAGATACATCTTTATGGACAACACCGCCAAGCTCTTTAACTTTTTCTGTTGCCTCATTGATATCATCAACCTGAATGTAAACAAGCCAGTGAGAAGGGGCTTCCGGGACAGGATTTTTGAAAATTCCCCCTCCGGGTTCCTTACCGGTCTTCAGCATTGTGTATACTTCCTCTCCCATAGGATAATCTTCATATTCCCAGTCAAAAAGTTCTTTATAGAATTTTTTTGCTTTTTCCGGATCATTTGAATTCATCTCAATATGACAAAATACGTTATTCATACTTCCTCCCGATTATTTTGGATTATTAATAAAAAAGGATCCTTTATACAAAATAGTGTACAAATGTACACTTAATAT
>JBHPGK010000203.1:0-6705 GCA_042570605.1 Candidatus Zhuqueibacterota bacterium | reverse complement strand
CTTGACCTGCAGGGGTGGCTGATCAAACCTGCAGAGTTCGAACAGGGGAAAAAATATCCGATGCTGCTGTGGATTCATGGAGGTCCCTGGTCGATGTATTCTGTCAGGTTCAACTGGGCATGGCAGAACTTTGCTGCAAAAGGGTATGCCGTGTTTTATATGAATCCGAGAGGCAGCACCGGGTACGGACAGGATTTTGTGAACGGGATACAGTACTCTTATCCCGGAAAGGATTATGATGACCTGATGGCAGGGGTCGATGCGGCAATCGCGAAAGGTTTCATCGATGAGAAAAACCTGTTTGTCTGCGGCGGGAGCGGCGGCGGTGTCCTGACTGCATGGATAGTCGGTCATACCGGCCGGTTCACCGCGGCGGTTTCAATGAGACCGGTTATAAACTGGCATTCGTTCGTCGGTAATACGGACGGTTCGAGCTGGTACAGGCAGTTTAAAAAATACCCTTGGGAAGACCCCATGGAATACGCAAAAAGGTCGCCGCTGAGTTATGTGGCGAACGTTACAACTCCTACAATGGTCATGACAGGCGAAGCAGACCTTAGGACTCCCATGCCGCAGAGCGAGGAATATTACCGTGCTCTGAAAATGCTGAAGAAGGAAACTCTCCTGATACGTATGCCGGATGAATTTCACGGATGGAGAAGACCGTCTCACAGGATGCTCCAGCAGCTTTTCCTGATGGCATGGTTTGAAAAATACATGGTAAAATAGAAAAACAGGGAAAAACAGCCGAAACAAAAAAACTAAAGTTTTTGTTTTTTGATTATATCTTTATTTTTCCACAGCACCTGACCGGTAATAATAATTTGATACCTACCGGATTTCTGTTGTCGCGCAAGGGGTAATTTCACTTGATTTGAAACAAAAATTGTTGATTTTCTGTATATTATTTCAGCATGCGATTAAAATAGTCCACATAATAATACCGTCTTGATAAAAAAAGGTATTTCATTATGATTAAAAAGATAAAATTAGTTCTCATCATTTTTTTATTCGGTCTTAATTCAGCCGTTTCTCAGGAAAAAGTGAATACTCCGGGCAATGACTTCGGAGTTACCATCGGTATCCCCTGTTTTCAGGTGAAAGAGAAAGTCCTGAACAATATCAGACACGGCGGTTCTCTTTTCTCGTTTGCCCTGTCTTATGAAAAGCCCAGGGAAACATCGTTTAAAGCATTTGAATTTTATTACTCTGTAAGCATGTTAAAAAGCCGGTATGATCCTGAAAATGCTTCATACGCTTTCAGTACAAAAATTGATTACCGCTATCTGAAAAAAGCCGGAGAATTTAATGACAAATATTCTGTTTTTGCCGGTGTAATTACAGGTCTGAATTCACAGTTAATGTTTTACGATAACTGGGATGACAGCCATCTCTACTGGCTCACTTCATATTATCTCGGTGTCGACGGCATGCTGAACTATAAAAAGTCGGAGAAAAGCACAATCTTTCTTGAGATCAATACTCCCATTGCAGCACTGGTCTCACGCCCTGAAGCACGTATCCTTTATAAAACTGTCAATCCTGAATTTTCCTGGATCATAAAAAAACTGCATGAAAATCTCAGGTTAACATCGATACATCAGCATTTTGTGTTTAATATGAGCTTGGGCTATACATACAGACCATCCGCTAAATTCGGATACAGGCTTTTCTGGAGATTCAGTTATTTGAAGAACAGTATGTCCTATTCAAAGGATTTAAGCATCGTAAACCATGTTTTTGGCGTTACTTTACTTTTCTGAAAATCTTATATGGAGCAGTTAACATGAAATATTATAAATATATTTTTACAGCCGCACTCATTTTTGTAAGCGGACTTACAGGCTGTATGAAGGATGAAAATATAAAACTGCCTTACGATGGCTTTGTACCTGCTCAGCTCAGTGACGGTTGGGAAATATCGACTCCCGCAGATGAAGGTTTTGACCAGAGTGAGATCGACAGGGCATATGAAAGGCTCTTTTCCGAAAGTTTGTACCCGGCTGCACACAGTATGCTGGTCATCAGGAACGGGAAACTGGTATCGGAGGCATACTGCAGGGACAAGGAAGACAGGGACATGTTCCATAATATTCAGTCGGCTACAAAAAGTATTACGTCGATACTGACAGGTATAGCAATTGACAGGGGATTTATTGAATCGGTGAATGATCCGGTCTACCATTATATTCCTGAATATTTTGACGGGAATGTTCGAAAAAGGGACATCACGATTCATCATGTACTGACGATGGAGACAGGGCTGTATTTTGATAATGATGAACATACTGCTGAATTTTTCCATTCTCAGGGAAGCAGCCTTGAATATGTCCTGCATAAAGAATTGACTTTTTCACCCGGTTCAGACTGGTACTATACAGACGGAAACCCGCAGCTTCTTTCCGGTATAATTCAGAAAGTCACCGGTAAAACAGAAGAAGAATTTGCAGAAGAATATCTCTTTGGCCCGCTTGGCATTGAACATTACCAATGGGAAAAACACCACGACGGGCTGACTTTTGGAGCAGTAGGGCTCTGGCTGAGACCGAGAGATATGGCAAAGATCGGCCAGATGATGCTTCAGGACGGATTATGGAATGGTGAAAGAATACTTTCAGCAGAGTGGATAGCCGAATCTGTAAAACTTCAGACCACACATCAGACTTACGGGTATTACTGGTATCCGTGGGATGAAAAAGAAGCTTACTATGCCAGCGGTCACGGCGGACAGCTTATCTATATAGCGCCTGATAAACAGCTTGTTGTAGTTTTCACTGCCGACTCCTACAGCAATGTCGCGGAGTTGTCCTCATATTTTTATCAATTATTTAATATTGTTTATGATGCGGTAATTGATTAAGTTAAACCGGATTTTTTATTAACGGAACATGATATGGTTTTTCAAATAAAAGCAATCGTGTTTGTTGTTGTTTCTGTTTTTCTTGCTGTTTTGACCCGGTCTTCACTGAAAGATATCCGTTCGCATGGATTTTATCGTTTTTTTGCTTTCACAGCTATACTTGCATTAATACTTTTAAACATCGATCACTGGTTTTCCGATCCCTTTAGTTCAATTCACATCATTTCATGGTTTTTACTTTGTATATCCGGATTCTGGCTGATCTATGGAGTTATCTGGTTTCTTGGGACTGGCAGACCTGACAACAGCCGGAGCGATCCCCTCACTGCTTGGGATTGAGAAAACCACCGTACTGGTTACGACCGGGGCATACAGGTATATCAGGCATCCGCTATACAGCTCACTGTTGTTCCTGACATGGGGAGCGTTCTTTAAACACCTGTCACTTTTGGGCATAACACTCGCTGTAATATCAACTGTTTTCCTGGTAATTACAGCAAAGATCGAAGAGACTGAGAACCTCCGCTTTTTTGGAGAAGCATATCAAAGTTACATGAAGAAAACAAAAATGTTTATACCTTTTATTTTTTGAAAGGGAAAGAAATTTCAACACAGAGGCACAGAGATACAGAGTACACTGAGGAAAAAGGCTAAGGTTGAGGGGAAGATGCCACTCAAAAAAGAACCTCTCGCAGAGACGCTCCGCCGGAGGCGGATCCGCCTATGGCGGAAAAACTGAAAACTGAGAACCGGCTACTGACAACTACTATCAATTAACTCTTAATTCCTGACTCCTAACTGATATCTTCTATGCGCTTCCCAATTCTTTCTTCTTGAAAAAATCTGTTAAATTGCGTATTATTTCTTCAAGCGGGAGGAGGAAACGTTTGGTACGCATTATTGTATCTGTTATACTGGCACTGCACGGATTGATACATCTACTCGGATTTGTGGTTTATCTGAAAATAGCCGAGGTCAAGGACCTCCCCTATAAAACTACGATCTTTGCGGGCAGGATCAACCTGGGCGAGTCCGGTATCAAAGTGATCGGGATATTATGGATGTTGGCGGCTCTCGGATTTGTGGTCTCCACAGTTGGGGTGTTCGGATTAACCGGTTGGTGGCAGGCAGTTACATTATACGTTACAATATTTTCGCTGTTAGTGACGGTCTCGGGTATACCCGACTCCGTATTTGGTGCAGCTGTAAACGTAATTATTCTTGCTTATCTGATTTTGGCACCAAAGCTGAGTTTTATCCCGCTGCCGGAGTGATAGGAAGCTGATTAGCTATCGAGCTATTTAGCTGTCTAGCTTAAAAAGATAACCGCAGAGACACAGAGACGCAGAGAGATTAGATTTAAGGGAAAAATATAAATGATGACAACAAAATACCTCAAATCACTTATCCATAGTGTGTCATTCCCGCGCAGGCGGGAATCCAGGAAAGGGCGGTGCAGAGGACAGGTTTTTCTGCCAGAGGCAGATACCTGTCCCTACAATTTAATGTTATGCACTACGCTCTATACTAGTTTGCTTTTAAACAATAATATGAGACTATAATTCATGACATATCCGCACCTTAAATCACTCGGTTGGGACGAGTTTTCCCTTAAGCCTGTTGAGGTGTTCTTTCACCTCAACGTAACACTAACAATATTAGATTATGCATATGACTCAACATAACCTTAAATCCCTCGGTTGGGACGAGTTTTTTGAAGAAGAGTTCAAACAGTTTTCATCTTTGGGATTCTCCGCCGGCAGGATAGCCGCCGAAAACAAAAACAGCTACGTTGTATTATCTGAAAAAGGGGAATTATTCGGTGAGGTCACCGGGAAACTGTTATTCTCCTCGGACAATGTTTCGGACCTGCCCAAGGTCGGCGACTGGGTGGTTTATTCTGAGTATGATGACAGTAAAGCCGTTATTCATAATGTCCTGAAACGCAGGACGGGTATTTCCCGCAACATTGCCGGTAAAAAAACCGATGAGCAGGTAATTGCGGCGAATATGGATTATGTTTTTATTGTGCAGGGACTTGACGGGAATTTCAATTTAAGAAGACTGGAACGGTACCTGATAATTGCCCTTCAGAGCGGCGCCGAGCCTGTTATCATTTTAAATAAAGCTGACCTGTGTGAAAATCTGAAAAATTATATAAGTAACGTAAAAGAGATAGCACCCGATATAAAAATTTTTGCAGTCAGCGCCCTTAAAAATGAGGGGATCGATAAAATTAAAGAGTTTTTAAATACAGGGGAAACGGCAGTATTTGTCGGGTCCTCAGGTGTAGGAAAATCGACGATTATTAATTCAATATTAGGTGAGGATAAGCAGGAAACCGGAGAGGTGCGTGAAAAAGATTCACGCGGCAGGCATGTGACCTCACGGAGGGAAATTATTCTTCTGCCCGGCGGCGGGCTGGTAATAGATACACCCGGGATGCGGGAACTGCAGTTATGGTCCTCTGATAGCGGATTTGAAGAAACATTTGCAGATATCGAAGTTTTGGCAGCCGGCTGCCATTTTTCCGACTGTTCGCATACCGAAGAGATAAAATGCGCTGTCAAGGAAGCACTTGAAAAAGGAGAACTCTCCGAAAAACGCCTGGAAAGCTACAGGAAACTCCAGAAGGAGCTCCGGTTTTTGAGGATTAAACAGGATGAAGAGTTACAGATTCAGGAAAGACACCGCTTAAAGGAATTATACAAAGAATACAGACGTATCAAGAACGATGTCTACACGAAAAAGGGGAGGATTTAGCTGAATAAAAAGAATCTCTCGCAGAGACGCTAAGAACGCAGAGGTTTTTTAATGTTCCGCCAAAGGCGGATCTGCCTCAGGCAGAAGAGACACAGCATGCGCGAAGCGTCCCTCCAAAGGCGGTGGCTGCATCTAAAATCTCACCACAGAGGCACTGAGTCACAGAGTTTTTTTATTTCATGTAGGGCAATCCTTCCCTCCAGAGGCGGACAGGTAGGTTTGCGTTTAAAAAACTTACCACGAAGACACAGAAGAAAATCCTAATGACCAAATCCAAATGTCAAATGACAAAGAATTAGACCACAAAGACACAAAGACACGAAGAGAAGGCTCCCCGCCGTTGGCGGGACAGGAAGGCTAAGGCTGAGGAAAGAAAAAAAAGAAAACCGCGGAGGCACGGAGTCGCAGAGAGAATACCTGTTGGGACAGAAAAAGACAGAGACTGAGGCGAAAAAATACAACCCTCTCTATTCTGTCATTGCGAGAAGCGAAGCGACGTGGCAATCTACTACCACAGAGACGCAGAGAAAGAAAAAACGTAATTGGTAATTGGTAATTAGTAATTGGTGAATCGTAAATCGTTCAACCAAAGGTTGATCTACCTCTGGTAGAAAATCGTAAATCGTCAATCAATAATGCGTCATTCCCGACCCCGATTCCGCCAGAGGCGGACACGCGGGAATCCAGGAGGGTGGAGGAGTATAAAGAACTGGATTCCCGTTTTCACGGGAATGACAGGTACTGTTTCCTGCCTGTTACATGATTTTCCACGTAATCACGGATTAAATCTGCCAATATGTCTCTTCTTCAACTATTAATTCTTCATTATTAATTATTAACTGTCTTTAGTGTTTTTCCCTTTAAAATAATTTTTTTCTTGACTTTTGAGATTTTGGATAGTATGTTTTTTTGTGCTAATAAACAAATAATTAGTAATAAAATCTACAATCTAATGTAATATTACATTATAGAAAATATATAATATAAAATTTTGGATATTAAAATTGGATTGGATTACTAGCTTAAAAATAACTCACTTATTTTTAAAGATACTATTTATTTTCTTTCCATCTGTAATAAAT
>JBHPGK010000202.1:0-6745 GCA_042570605.1 Candidatus Zhuqueibacterota bacterium | reverse complement strand
ATATTATCTCGTTAAATATTTCGGCGGATTGTACAAGCTCGACGGGAGTTTTGAAAAAATTACTCCGTTAACTCCGCCCGGAAGAGGTTTGAACCAGTTAGCATTCGACGGGACATACTTTTACGCGATCGGGTATGGAACCTCCGATCCACCGAAAATATATAAGTTCACGAATATCTGGTAATATTATACTCTAAGATAGCAGGTTGTGGTGTTCTTTTTACTAAGTGACCATATCATGGTATAAAGTAATCACTTTGTAAAGATAACCTGTTAAAAACTAAAAAATAATAAATCAGTGTAAATCCGTGTTATCCGTGTTCTATCTTTTTCAGCTCATCTCCACAATCTGACCTGAGTTCACAGCTATCAATTTTCGGTCTTTTGTTTTTATCATCAGGCTTCCTTCCACGTTAATATCAACCGCTTTTCCTTTAATTATCTCTTTCCCTGTATCAACCGCCACATTTTTATTAATATTGATACTGTGTTCCTTCCACCGTGAGATAATAAAATCTTCTTTATCTTCTTTTAAAAGATCAAAATAGCTGTTTATCTCTTTAACAATGCTCAATACAATTTTCTCTCTTACAGGATTTTTATTCAAAATTGAGATGAGGGATACTGCCGAATCCTTTAAATATTCGGGAAAATCATCCTGATCATGGTAAATGTTAACTCCGATCCCTATAATAAATTTTGAAATTTTCTCGCCTTTTTTAAATCCTTCTATTAAAATGCCGCATAACTTTTTCCCGCCATACAGGATATCGTTAGGCCATTTAATTTCCGTTTTAAGATTGAAAAGCCGGTAGATCGAATCAAAAACCGATAAAGAAGCAACCAAAGAGATCAGACCGAAATTCTGTTCTCCAAAAATATTATTCTTGACAAGCGACATCCAGATACCCTTGCCCTGCTGTGAAACCCATTTACGGTTGAATCTCCCTTTGCCGGCTGTCTGCTCTTCTGAAATTATTACGAATTCACCTTCACGTCCGCCATTCAGGAGTGCTCTGGCATAATCATTTGTAGAATCAACACTTTCAAGAAAATATGGAGTGATATAGCTTTCCCGGAGTCTTTTTTTTAGTAAGTTTGTATCGTATCTCAAAACTGCACCAGCACTGTTTTTACGCTGAACGGTCTTATTCTCAAATTTAAGCCGGTACTGTTACCGATAATCTGTTTCTTATCCCATTCAATAAAATCTGTTTCAAATACTTTACTAAAATCTTTAAACAGTTCAATGGATGTATCAGTTTGCTGACCGCCCGTTTCATAAAACCTCAACAGAAGATTTTTACCGTCTTCACTTTCTTTTATGGCAGAAATGATTATATTTTTATTAAAGACCCGGATAAAGGAATTATCCGAAGGCAGACTGCCGAGATGCATTCCCGGCAATTTTACCGGAGTAACTGTGTTAAATTCAAACCCTTTCCTGATAACGCCGCCTCTGGTTATACCATTCCTGTGCGGGTAAAGAGCTATTGAAAATCTGTGCTCACCTATATCAGCCTTTGGATCGGGAGAGTTTGGAGACCTCAGGCAGGTCACTCCGATCGTTCCGGCAGAATCAACGCTGAAACCGTATTTCGAATCATTTAAAACCGCCAGACCGGAATTCCTGTCAGAGATATCTATACATTTCTGGGAAGGATATTCTTCACCCGTATTATTTCTCATTGTCCACCCGAACGGGATTTCATACGCAGTAACGTCCGTCTTAAACTCTGTAGGGAATGTAAGTTTCATCATCGTGTTCTGTTCATTCCATTTAACATAATTATTTAACGTCAGGTATGAAATATTGTTAAATGCTGCCAGTTCCTGGACAAATAAAGAATTCCCGCTCTCCCTTGTAATTCTCAACTTGCCCCTGAGCGCTCCATTTTCAATTACCTCGATCCTGCATTTGTCTTTTATGGGGTATTCTTTTCCGGTTAAATTTATAACCCAGGCATCCATGGAGGCAGGTTTATCTTCCAGAAGTTTTATTATATTTCCTTCCGCCCCTTCAGGAAATATCTCCCTGAAATTACGCTTGTCATAAAATGATGTAAACCTGCCGGTTTCAGGATCTATTTTTACTCTAAAATACGAATTTTCTATTGAATGTTTCCCGATCTTTAATGACGTCTTTATGTTTTTTGAATCCCCGCGTTTTACATAAAATGTCTTATATCCAACAGATGGGATATTCTCTGCAATAAATAATATTCTCTTTGTCAGACCGCCGTCCTTTTCAAAACTGTCAAGTACCTGCGTCTGCATGACTTTACCTTTTTTATCAACAACGATCAATTCGCTGCCCGGCATTTCAACTTCGACCTCAACCGGTACTGTTCTTTCCCAATTCAGCGAATTAAAAACCATTACCGGGACATGAAAATCCATACTGTTAGGGACAGTCGCTGCATTTTCAGATATTGTATTGACCGCAGTCCGCAGCTTTTCTTCAGCTATTTTAAAAGCGTCTTCATACATCTTTTCAGCATCGATATAGACCTCACCTATCCCGGAACCCGGCAGTATATCATGAAACTGGTTGAACAGAATATTTCTCCATGCCTCCTTGAATTCCTCTTTTGGATAATTCCCATTCAACCGGGACGCAAAATATGAGAATGTTTCTGCCGCCGGCAGCAGATACTCACCTCTTCTGTTCCATTTTTTTACATTAGCCTGTGATGTCCAACAGCCCCTGAAAACAAAATTTAATTCATCATTTACAACGGGCAAATTTATTTCTTCTTTTTCAAGTTCTTCAAAATAGTTGTCAAGCCGGGAAAATTTTAATGAGGGATAAACATAAACCGAATCAAGTTTTTTTAATGTTGCGATATCCTTCAGGGTCGGACCGCCGCCGTGATCACCTACACCATAAAACCTTAAAATATTTTTCGCACCGGTTTCTTTTGAAAAATCAACGGCTATTTTACCGATTACATCTGAAACCGGTCTGTTATACCACTCCTGAGGACGTGAAGTAAGAACAGTACTGCTGTCCGGTGCCTGCCAGTTAAAAACAGACGGGACTTCTGTCGGACGAAAGTACAGAAAATAATCAATTCCGCTGTTTTTAAGTATCATCGGAAGTGTTTCCGGATGCCCGAATGTATCCGGAAGGTATCCTGTTTTTACGTTCACACCGAACTTTTCCATAAAATACCTTTTTCCATACAGGAACTGCCTTGCAAGAGACTCGCCCGAAGGCATATTCACATCCGGTTCCGCCCACATTCCGCCGACTATTTCCCATGATCCTTCTTTTACCTTCGCCTTGATCCGCTCAAATAGTGCGGGATATTTCTCTTCCATCCAGTAATAAAGATGAGCCTGGCTTTGAGAGAACTTAAAATCAGGAAAAAGCTCCATGTTTTTGAGCGCCTGTTCAAAGGTGTTTTTTGCCACTTCAATTGTCTCAGGGTATCTCCACAGCCATGCAAGGTCTATATGTGCGTTGCCTATAAGGTGAATTTTAAGGTTTTTAGCATTAAGGTGCAGGTTTTCAATAGTATTTATTGTTTTATCAAGTATTACCGGGATTTTTTTAATTTCTTTATTGTATATTGCCTTAACCAGATTGGAATCCACTTTTTGATTTTCACTGATATCCATATCATACAGTTTTTTAGCATAAGCATCAGACTCAATATATTTTTCGACAGACAGGTGTTCCAGTTCAAAAACGCCGGACGGCATTGTATTCGACGCTAATTCCGACTGGTCTGCTCTTAATTCGATATTAAGTCTTTTTTCCGCTCTTAAATCATCGGACAAAACTATTTTATCCGAGTATCCGGAGAAATTTTTTAGATTCATTCCGTTAACATATACTTCAGCAGATACGTTTGTATCGAGATGGAAATAAAGGTTTTGTATAAATCCTGAAAAAAAATCAGGCTGCAGAATAGTCTTTTTAAAGACAACAGAATTACCGGAAATGGATCTTTTCCATTCTCTAAAAATCCATTTGGAAAAAGCAGCTTTCAGCAGCTTGAAATGAGGAATCAAATCAATATCAAAAGACCTGCTGATATCCTGGTAAGAGAGGATGGCTTTAATTTTTTCAGTTTTGACAGCCAGTTCAAACAGGTCAATAAGATTGATTCCCAGGTTTACGGATTTAATTTCACCCCCAAAGATATTGCCGATGTTTGCAGATGCTAAAATTTTACTTTCAGACTGTATGACAACTACAGCAGAATTCACAGCCTGCATCCCTGCATTAAAAACATTCAATACAAGGGAAGTTTTGAAATTTCCTTCCTCGTCAATAGAATCGGCATCTGCCCATTTTTGGGATCTAACCTCAAAATCTGCGGGAGTAATGTTTTTACTGTTTAATAATACTTCAGGATCAAGCAGCTGCCTGATCCCTGTTGCGTCAGATAATTTCACGGACAGTTTCCAGTCCCCGGTGCCATTTGAGACTTTACACAATACCCTATTGATACCTCTTTTTAAATTAACAATTATTTCATCTTCATCGAAAGTATGTCCCCGGTATATGTCATTCAAAAGAACCAGCTTATCGTTGATAAAAACCGCTATCCCATCATCAGAACCAATATAGAGTTTCAATTCTCTTTCAGAGTCAGATTCAAGATAAAAACAGGTATAAACTGAGCCGTTTGTTTTCAATGAATAATTTAATTCTTCATTTAAAAAATCGAGATAATTATGTTCAGAATGGTAAACAAACCATCTTCTGCCGGCTGTTTCTTCACCGCCAAGTGGAAAATGAATATTTTCAATATTTAAATAATCTTTTATTAACCGGGTTTCAACATTTTCATTTTCGAACGGATCAAGCATCAGCCAGTCTTTGACGTATAGTTCCTGTGCAGATAATCCGCCTGTAAAAAATAGAATTAACAGAATTAACAAAGAAAATCTGATAAAACGCATGGATATATAAAAGAAAAGTTTGAAATGTTTTAAAGATTAAGGTGATCCAGTTTAAAACTTACGCAGGTATCACCGGGATTTACCCTTTTTCCGGTCAGTTTGCATTTAAATATTATACTGCTGTCCCCGGAAGGTCCTAACATTGTAATTTTATTCTGACAATTTTCACATTTTGAGATATCCTCAGTATAATCCGATTCAGGATCATATGCATCCCTGTTTTCAAGAATGTCAATTAATATTTTCACGCTCCTGTTCAGTTTTTTAACTGATACATTCAAAATGTTCAGACCCTTAACCATCACTATTGTTCTCTTGATAAGAAGATATAATCCAATACCAAAAACGAGAATTCCGACAGAAATTATAATATTTGACACTTGATACCTCTTCTTTAAAAGATTATCTGCTTAATAATTTATTCAATTTCTGAAAATATCCGTATAGATTCGCATCGCTTTTTACTTTTTTGTATTCATTTGTTGTATCTTTCCCGCCCGAACCTTCACCCCTTAAAAAGGCAAGAAATTTTTTAACCCTGTCTTTATCCGGCATATAAAGAAGATTTTCTCTGACAGAGATTTTAACAAGATTCAAAAAACTGTACTGCTTTAATTTATCTTCAACATCCGCTTTTGTCACCCCCATAAAAGACTTTATATACTCAACAGCTTCATCATAAGGGATTTCAATTCCTTTGTCAGATTCCTTTCCGCTCTTGCTCATAAGCATTGTGATAGATTTTAGAAGGCTGAAATCGATCCCGTAAGCAAATCTCGACTTCAGGCTTTTGTTGACCTCTCTCAACCTGTTGACAAAATGCTTTAACATACTCACAAACCATTCAGGAACATTTTCAAGCTGAGAATCCAGCATGGGCTTGGTTATTACTATCATCTCTGTATCTCCAGCCGCCCTTACAGTTGCAGATCTTGACGGATCACCAAATAATGCCATCTCTCCAAAAAAACTCTTTTCTCCGAGAGTTGCCAAAACAACTTCCTGTCCTTCAACTTTTTTAGCGATTTCAACCTTCCCGCTTTTAATTATGTACATCTCTTCACCGGAAGTGTTCTCTTTGAAAATAATTTCACCCTTTTTAAAATCGCTTTTTGTCTTTTTTGCTAAAATGGCTTTTGACATTGTTAATCCTGTTTTAATAGTTAATGGTTCTGTCAAGACTTCTATATTGGATCGCCTCACTGAGATGTTCAGGTCTGATACTTTCTTCACCCGCCAGATCAGCTATTGTACGCGAAACTTTAAGTATTCTATCATATGCTCTGGCGCTTAATCCAAGCTTGGTAATTGCCATCTTAAGCAGTTCTGCGCCTTTTTCATCTATGCTGCAGTATTCATGAATATCCTTTGATTCCATCTGAGAATTAAAATAGATATTCTTTTTATCCCTGTATCTGTTAAGCTGAATATTTCTTGCTTTTTCAACTCTGCTTCGGATTTCTTCAGATTTCTCACCATTTGATTTGCTGGCGAGGTCTTTATACTTAACAGCAGGAACTTCCAGATGAATATCGATCCTGTCCAGTAAAGGTCCGGAAACCCGGGCAAGATATTTCTGTATCTGTGCAGACGTACAGGTACAATCATTGACCGGATCCGTAAAATACCCGCAGGGGCAAGGGTTCATTGCAGCTGAAAGCATAAAATTCGCCGGAAATGTCAGCGACTGCAGAGCTCTTGAAATTGTTACGCACCCGTTTTTATCAGCTTTTGCCCAGTTGGTAATTACGTTACTTGCAGCTTATTTTATTATTAATGGAAAGTACTAAGAGGATGGATGCATCAAGGATTCAGGAAAACAATAAGC
>JBHPGK010000201.1:0-6757 GCA_042570605.1 Candidatus Zhuqueibacterota bacterium | reverse complement strand
AGCTTAATCTATTCACAATCAAAGATCCCGATCCGAAATGTGAGTTTTGAGGGAAATGTTTCCACCGATACGGATGTCATGCGTTGGACATCGGGTTTGACCTCGGGTAAAAAAATATCATCTGATGAAATACAGAATGCTATTAAACAGCTCTGGAGCCTGCGCCACTTCTCTGATATTGATATTTATAAAACTAATCCAGAAGCTGATTTCATTGATATTATTGTTAAAGTAGTTGAATATCCCAGCCTTGAAAGGTTGAGGATCAATGGTGCCGAGGAAGTTAAGAAGGAAGACATAGATGAAGAGATGGGTTTCTACCCGGGGCAGAAAATTTTTAAGCAGAGAGTTGATAAAAAACTTGAAAAAGTGAAAAAACTGTATGAAGAGAAGGGATTCCTTCTTGCTGAGTTTAATTATTTTATCCCGTCCGAAACGGCAGGAAAAGTGATCCTGGAGCTGAATATAATTGAGGGTGATAAAGTAAGGATACAGGAGATACTGTTTTCAGGGAATGAAAATTTCGATGACAGCAAGCTTAAAACGCAGATGAAAAAAACAAAGGAAAAAAGGTGGTGGAGAAAGGGTAATTTTAAAAGAGACCAGTATGAAGAAGATAAAGAACTTATTCTGGTAATGTATAGAAAAAACGGCTATAAAGACGCAAGAATTGTCATAGACTCACTTTCTTATTCTGAAGACCGGACCGGTTTGAACTTATATATTATCGTTCAGGAAGGAAAGAAATATTACTTCGGAGATGTTGAATTTACAGGTAAACAGAGCCTTGATCCGGATAGATTGAAATCTGTTATTAATTTCAGGAAAGGCGGCGTTTATAATGAAGAGAAATATGAAGAGTCAATTGGTGCTTTAGGTAAGCTCTATTATGACAATGGATTTCTTTATGCCTCACCTCAGGCTAATGAAAATATTATCGGCGATACGGTAAATTTTGTGATTAATATTGATGAGAGGAATCAGGTAAAAATAAACAAAGTTATTATAACAGGCAATACTTCAACCAAGGATTTTGTTATAAGAAGAGAGGTCAGGGCAAAGCCGGGAGAGGTGTTTTCTGCAGAAAAGATTGAGGGAACCATCCGGGATTTAATGATACTGAACTATTTTTACAACGTTTATCCTGAGATGATGAATGCAACCGGGGAAACGGTTGACCTGATTATTAAAGTAGAAGAAAAACCTACAGGGACTGCAAATATGTCCGCAGGTTACAGTGAACTGGACGGTATGATCGGAAGCCTCGGTGCTCAGATGACAAATCTTTTCGGTAATGGCCAGCAGTTTAGTTTGAACTGGCAGTTCGGTAGGATATACCGTTCATTTCAAATTAGTTTTGTTGAACCGTGGTTCGCGGGTAAACCTACGCTTGCGGGTTTCAGTTTTTTTGATTTAAAAAGAGGCGGGGTTTATTATCCCTATGATTATAAAAGCAGGGGTATCTCTTTCAGTCTCGGAAGAAGATTTACATGGCCCGACAGGTATTTCAGAGGCGATATGATCTTTTCAGCATCTAAAAACAGGTACTGGAATTTTAAGGAAGGATACAATCTTTCAAGTATATTCTTTTTAAATAAAAGTTCTACACATTATAGTATTACAACATCTTTAAGCAGGGATTCAAGAAATAATCCGGAATTTCCGTCTAAAGGTTCCACTTTTATTTTCAGAAATCAGTTTGCCGGCGGTATTTTCGGAGGTTCGGAAGATTTTACAAAACACGAGCTGAATATAAATTTCTATTTTCCGGCATTCTGGAAATTTGTTTCAAGTAATACTGTTAAAATGGGAGTTATAAACAAGAATTATGCAGGTGCATATGTCCCTCCCCTTGAAAGGTTTTACATGGGGGGAAGTGCAATGTCTATCGGAGAACCTTTGAGAGGTTATGAAGACAGGAGTGTTGGACCGGGACTGGGTGGTACTGCGATGCTTAAATACGTTGTAGATCTAAGATTTCCCATTTCAATGAAACCGACAATGTATGGGCTTATTTTCGCCGAAGCGGGAAACACATGGAGTGAATTTAAATATGCTAACCCGCTCGATTTGAAAAAATCAGTTGGATTTGGATTTAGAATGTATATGCCCATGATGGGAATGATAGGTATAGATTTTGGTTATGGTTTTGATTATTTTGAAAACGGGATAAGAAAACCAAAACTAAAAACACACTTTCAATTTGGACAAAGTTTTTAATTTTTACATATGGAGGTCATCTATGAAAAGGTTTGTTTACGTAGGAAGTCTTCTGGTATTAATCTTATTTTTCACTGTTCCTGTATTTGCACAGATGAAAATCGGATATATAAATTCCGCAAGAATATTAACTGAATTCAAGGATGCTATAGAAGTTGATCAGAAACTCCAGAGAGAATCAGAAAAAATGGCAGGTGATATAAATAGAATGAGAGTACAAATTGATTCTTTACTGGCGGATTATGAAAAAAAGCAGTTGATCTACAGCCGGGAAAAGAAAGCGGAAGTTGAAGGCCGGCTGCAGACGATGTATGCAGATGTTCAAAAAGCACAACAGGATAAATTCGGGGAAAATGGGGAATTTGAAAAACTCAGGATTCAGTTATTAAATCCTATACTGGAAAAAATTGATAAAGTGATAAAGGAATTGGGTCAGGAAGGGACATACGACTTTATTTTTGATGCCAGGCAGGGAAATATCGTCTATGCAGATGAGGATAAGTACGATATTACGGATCTTGTTCTTGAAAGGCTAAAATAAGGTATCGGTATATTGAAAGAATTTACCATCAGGGAAATTGCAGGACTTTTTGATGGGGAAGTTTATGGTGATACCGAAGTAAAGATTAAAGGTGTTTCCGAAATTGACAAGGCAAAAAAAGGGGAAATTACCTTTTTATCAAATCAAAAGTATAAAAAATTTCTCCAAACCACAGAAGCTTCTTGCATAATTGTCACAAAAATAAATATAATTGAAGGCAAAAATCTGATTGTCGTAAAAGACCCTTATCTTGCTTTCGCCCTTCTGGTTAAATTGTTATACGCAAAAAAGAAACCTTCATTTTCTGGGATTAGTCCTGAATCGAAAATATCTGAATCCGCGAAAATAGAGAACGATGTAAATATTGGACCATTTTGTTCTATTGGTGAAAATGTTACTATTGGAGAAGGAACAAGTATTTACCCTAATGTATTTATAGACGAAAATACTGCAATTGGAAAAAAGTGTATAATATATTCAAATGTTTCAATCAGAGAGAACAGCTCAATTGGCAATGATGTGATCATTCATTCCGGTGCTGTAATCGGAAGTGATGGATTTGGTTTTGTCTGGCACGAAGACAAATATGAAAAGATCCCGCAGGTGGGTAGGGTGATTATCGAAGATGAAGTGGAAATAGGTGCAAATTGCTGTATTGACCGGGCTGCTATAGGTGAGACGGTTATAAAGAAAGGTGCCAAACTTGACAATCTGATTCAGGTCGCCCATAATGTCGTTATCGGTGAAAATACAGCGATTGCGGCTCAGGCTGGGATTTCGGGCAGTACAAAAATAGGGAAATTTGTCCAGGTAGGCGGTCAGGCAGGATTTGCCGGCCACATCGAGGTTGGAGATGGAGTTAAAATCGGCGGACAGGCAGGCATCACAAAAAGTGTCCCGGATGGAATTTATGTAACAGGTACGCCTGCAAGACCTTTTATGGAACAGAGAAGGCTGGAAGCCGTCATTGCTAAGCTGCCCAAACTTTACAAGAAACTGTTGAATATGGAATAACATTAACTCAGGATTGAGAAAATGGAAATAAATCAGAAAACTATTAAAAAAGAAATTTCAATTTCAGGTACAGGTCTGCATACCGGGACACAGTCTACTATTACTTTTAAACCGGCTCCTCCAAATTCCGGTATCTATTTCTTAAGGACAGATCTGTCAGAAAAGGTGAATATCCCTGCTGATATAGATCATGTTGTTGACATTTCAAGAGGAACGACTTTAGCAGCTAATGGTGCAAAAGTACATACTGTTGAACATCTGCTTGCTGCAATAACGGGCCTGGAAATTGATAATATCTGTATTGAGATTAACGGTATGGAACCTCCTGTCGGAGATGGAAGTGCGATCCATTTTGTAAACGCGCTATTGGAAGCGGGTTTTGAAGAACAGGATGAGATCAAAGACTTTCTGGTGATCGATCAGACTATACAGTATTTAGATGAGGAGAGGGGAGTTCATTTAGTCGCACTCCCTACAGATGATCTCAGGATCACCGTCATGATAGATTATATGAATCCTGCTTTAGGCAGCCAGCATTCCGGAATGTTTTCTCTCGAAAAGGAATTTGTTTCGGAATTTGCATCCGCCAGGACGTTCTGTTTTTTAAGCGAAGTAGATGAATTGACAAAACAGGGGCTTATTAAAGGAGGGTCATTAAAAAGTGCTGTTGTTATAGTGGATAAGGATCTTTCTCAAAAAGAACTTGAAGGACTTAAGGACAGGCTTGCATTGGAAGAAAAGGTTTTTATTGGTAATTCAGGTATATTAAATGATGTTGAATTAAGATACAATAATGAACCTGCAAGACATAAAGTACTTGATCTGCTCGGGGACCTTGCTCTGATCGGTACCCCTATAAAAGCCCAGATACTTGCCGCTCGTTCCGGTCATAAGGGCAATATAGAATTTGTCAAACAGATCAGAAAGCTTTATAAAAAGCAGATGACTAAAAAGTATCAGTCTATCAAGAAAATGGGCGTCATTTTCGATCAAAACGCAATAAAAAGTATCCTTCCTCATAGATATCCGTTTTTACTTGTTGATAAAATCATCGAACTTGAACCCGGGAAAAAAATAGTCGGTGTAAAGAATGTAACTGTAAATGAACCGTTTTTTGTAGGTCATTTTCCGGGAAATCCGGTGATGCCCGGTGTACTAATTGTTGAAGCCATGGGTCAGACCGGCGGGCTAATGCTCCTGAACAGTTCCGATACCCCGGAGGAAAACATTGTTTATCTGATGGGACTTGACAAAGTCAGGTTCAGAAAGCCGGTTGTACCGGGTGATCAACTGGTTATGGAAATGATTTTACTGGTAGGTAAAAAGAGTTTTTGTAAAATGTCGGGAAAGGCATTTGTAAATGGTGAGGTTGTGTGTGAGATGGAGATAATGGCTGCGCTTGGTAAAAAGCAATAAAAGGGAATTGAATGAATAATATTGCCCCCACTGCAATTGTAAGTGAAAATGCAGTATTAGGCAAAAACGTCTCGATCGGACATTTCAGCATTATTGAAGATAATGTCGTGATCGGAGACAATACTGAAATTATGTCTCATGTGCTTATTTGCAGCGGTACTCGATTAGGGAAAAACTGCAAAATTTTTAAAGGTGCCGTATTGGGTACCATACCCCAGGATCTAAAATTTGGGGGAGAAGATTCTTACCTTGAGATAGGCGATAATAACACAATACGGGAATTCTGTACATTGAACCGGGGAACAAAAGACAGGGGTAAAACCAGTCTTGGCAATAATTGTCTTCTGATGGCATACGCACATATCGGTCATGATTCCGATGTAAGGAATAATGTTATTATTGCAAATTCAGTTAACCTTGCCGGGCACGTTTTAATTGAAGACTTTGCAGGGATCGGAGGCGATACATCTATTCACCAGTACTGTAAAGTCGGTATTCATTCGTTTACAGGAGGCGGATTCAGGATTGTCAGAGATGTACCTCCTTATGTTCTTGCTGCGGGAGAACCCTTAAAATATTATGGGTTGAACAGAGTGGGATTAAAAAGAAAAGGTTTTTCTTCGGAAACCCTTGATATTATCAAAAAGTTTTATTCATATTTTTCAAATCCGGATATAACTTTTAGCCGGGCTTTTGAAGAAATTGACCGGAATATTGAGAAAATCCCTGAAATTGAGCATGCATTAGAATTTATTAAAAGCAGTAAAAGAGGACTGATCAAGTTTAAAGGCTGATATGGATAAAATAAAATTGCAGGGAATGACATTTTATGCATTTCATGGCGTTAGCAAGTCCGAACGGGAACTTGGGCAGCAGTATGTTATCGATGTTGAATTATTTCTTGATACTAAAAAAGCCGGAGAGACAGATAATCTGGATGATACAATAAATTATGCGAAAATTTTTGATGTGGTTGAAGCCATTGTAGAAAATAACAGCTTTAAACTTTTAGAAACAGTAGCAGAAAGGATCAGTCATTCGCTTTTGGAAAGTTTTGCCATAGTAAAAACAAAAGTTACCGTAAAAAAAATAAATCCCCCTGTTAAAGGGATCATTAATCACGTGGAAGTGGAAATAGAAAGATCAAAAAAATGACCGAAGTTTATATTTCCCGTTCAAAAAATCCTGCAATCTTATTATAAAGATCAAATTCCCTCTCATTTAAAGTAACCGACGCAAATATCCTGTCTTTTTGAAAAATAAAATCTGAGACAATAAGCTTGTGGAAAAGATCCCTCTGGCCAAGCTCCAACTGGGTTTTATATCTTATCAGCAGGAAATAGATCTGCGTCTGGAATGCAAACCTTTCCGGATTTAAATAAAAGTCTTTTAGAAAAGGATTATCAATATTATGTTCACATATAAGTTTTGCATCAAACCTCTTGCTGATAGATTTCGCAAGGGACGTTTTCCCAACCCCTATTGGTCCTTCAATTGCTAAAAAATTATACCAGCTCACTTTTAATTCTGTTTATTTTACTGTTATCTTTACAATTATCTATTAAT
>JBHPGK010000200.1:0-6857 GCA_042570605.1 Candidatus Zhuqueibacterota bacterium | reverse complement strand
ACCTTATCCTCCAGTATTTTGGAGAATCTTTTTCATTAACAATAATTGCTTTGGTGTTTGCGGTAATTCTTGTTTTCCTAACGCTTCCGCTGGTAAATGACCTGCTTGAAAAGGACCTCAATCTGACGGGAAATATTAATATAATTATCGGGATTTTGGGTATAACTTTTCTGACCGGACTTGTTTCAGGGAGTTATCCTGCACTATTTCTCTCCTCTTACAATCCCGCCCGGGTATTAAGAGGAACTCTGCTCCGGAGTATTAAAGGCGGATCACCTTTATTGAGAAGAATTCTTGTGGTTGTTCAGTTTTCACTTTCAATTATATTAATAATCTGTACGCTAATAGTATCAGACCAGCAGAATTTTATAAAGAACAAAAACCTGGGATTCGATAAAGAAAATATTCTCTTTTTCAGGTTGAGAGGTAATATGGTTCAGCAGTATAAAACAATAAAAACTGAACTGCTTAAAAACCCGAATATTGTTAACGCTGCCTCCACATCAACCGTACCTACAAATATACGCAATGTAAGTGTAGGATTTGAATGGGAAGGAAAGGAAAATCAAGAGCCTGCAAGAATGAGCTTTATGAATGTCGATCATAATTACTTTGAAATATTAAATATGGAATTTGCTGACGGAAGGGCTTTTTCAAAAGAATTCTCAACCGATACTGCTAACTGTGTTGTAAATGAAGCGGCAGTGAAGTTAATGGGGATAGGAAATCCGGTTGGGAAAAGTTATACATTTGGTGACAGAAATGGAAAGATCATCGGTGTTTTGAAGGATTTTCATTTTGCATCTCTACGGGAGGAGATCGAACCTTTATTCGTCCTGCTGCAAACCGAAGGGCTTGATTTTGTATGTTTGAAAATAAGATCAGGCCTGGAAGACATGACCGGTACCATCAAGTATATAGAAGATGTCTGGAAACGCTTCAGTGCGGGATATCCGTTTGATTATAATTTTTTCGATGAAAGTATCGAGCGTCTGTACACGGCTGAAAGCCGGGTTGGCAGGATATTTAATTATTTTACTTTTCTGGCGATCTTTATTTCCTGTCTCGGGCTTTTCGGACTGGCTGCGTTTTCAGCAGAGCAGCGTACAAAGGAAATAGGAATAAGGAAAGTGCTGGGTGCATCTCTTTCTAATATTGTCGGCTTATTATCCCGGGAATTTTTCATTCTTGTTATATTATCAAACATTATTGCGTGGCCCGTGGCATATTATTATATGAACAAATGGCTTCAGAATTTTGCCTATCATGTAAATATCGGGTATTTCCTGTTTATTGGAGCTGCTGTTCTGGCAATTGTAATTGCGCTGGTCACAGTCAGCTACCAGGCAGTCAGGGCAGCTCTTGCAGACCCGGTTAACAGCCTAAGAAATGAATAAAAATAGTTAATAATTAACAATTAATAATTAATAGTCAAGAAGGCATGACGCAATGTAGGGGCAACCCTGTGTGGCTGCCCTTAAATAATATCGCCTGCCATTTTTATATCGGCTGGTCCTCTGGTGATGATTATTTGAAATTTTCGATTATCTGTAGGATTCTATAAAGGGCGGCCACAGGGAGCCGCCCCTGCAAAGACATTTCTCTACGTCTCTGTAGTCTTCTTTTTGTTCTATCTCCTCAGCCTTCTTGTTCCGCCAGAGGCGGTGGAGTGTGATATAGTTTCACCGATAATGTATTATTTCTCGATTTTATTTGCCCCGTAGAGGCGAAGCATTTTTTATGGATTTTATTACCATTGAAGGTGTTCCTGTTTATAAAATGTTTCGCCCTTACATCGGTTATTATTATGATTCCGTGAATATGATTTGGCATAGTGATGAATTTATCTAATATTATATTTTTAAAATTTGAAGAAATATCGTTCCATTTATTTTTTACTATCTCACCAAACCGATTCAAATATATCTCACCATTCCTAATTTCCCCTAAAACACACTCCCGTTTAAATGTAGAAACTGTCACAAAATACGCTCTGGGGTGTTGAATAATCATATCCTTTCAATCGAATCGATCGCCGGTGATGTTTGTCAGGGTCATATATCATATAAACCTCAACACAGTTTTCAATCGAAAGAAATGGAATGATTCAGTGACATTTTGTATTCACAAAAGATCAAGAAAAACCTCAACGAAATTGACTGTGCAAAAAAATTAATAAACTGAGGATATACTCTTGTGTTGGTTAACGTGCCGGGAATTTTTCCTGATTGAAAATATTATCAGAAACCTGTCATAGGCAGGTTAAACTCATAAGCAGAGTTGTATTTACGCCCGGGGACAACCAGTATTTTACCTGTCTGCATATTGTAGACCGCAGACCACATAGTATTGGACTGCGAAGCACCGGACAGGAGATCCATCCCCTGTTCTTCAGAAGAAATAGCCGATGAATTATTCAGTGCATTATTCAAATAGTCGTATCTTCTGCAGTTGTTTTTAAGAAACGGTGTTGCATTACTAATGATAAAATTTGTCGAGATCTGAAACGGCCTGCTGTTGCGGATTACCTTCATTTCTCCCTTTATATACTCGATTACCGCAGATCTTCCGGTGCGGTCGGAGATCATATAATGAACAGGTACTTCCTCGAACTTTACATTGTATTTTTCAATGAGGGATATGGCTTCTTCTGTATCAGATGCATAATCGAGAATCAGCCTTATGACTTCGAGGGTGTAGAGTGTGGATTTTTTCGGATCATGCGGCGGTTGTGCGGATGGGACTGCCATAAGCCCGACAGTTACTCCTTTTTCATTCATGCCGTCAAAAGGCAAATGCGGTGAATACAATAGGTCTGCCCGTTCTTCAAGGGTGGATACCGGCGTATTTGTAAGATAACCGCAGTAATAAATATCGACCATGGAGACAGATGAATATGCATTTGGAGGGTCTGTGAACAAAATAAGAGAGGAACGGTGAAAATAATCAAAATTCCTCCCGAACAGAGGATTCTCCATATCACCCATCGCAGCGAAACAGGAACACCGGTGTTCATTTTCAAGATCATTAAAACCATTTCTGAACCGCTGCACCTTTTTTGAAGGTTTACCTTTTAAAAAATCAGAGAAACCGTAATCTCCGTAATAGGTCATTTTATACATGGGGTAGCTGTCGATCTTTTTTAGACTCTCAAGGGATAGTTTTTCCTGTAACGACAGATCCTGCGTTTTGTTCTGTGAGCGGGCATTTGTATCTGAAAGTATGTCTGTACAGAATATATTTAAAGCAGAAAAAATTCCAGCGAATATTAAAACGTATATTGTTTTCTTTTTAAATTTCATTTACTCATCCCTTTATGCATACATTCAAATCTACAAAAATGGATTTTATTATGCTATCATTATTATAGACTCTTTCTCAGGGAAAAGGTAACAAAGATCCATAGGAAAGTTTTCAGGAAACAAAAGCCGGCATATCCCGTAAACTAATAATAGAATACTAATAAACGAATACTAATAAATGCATCAATTTTTGGAGGAAGGATAATCATGAATTTTTTATCACGCATTGAAGAAATTTTACTTTTAGCTATATGGAAGTTAAAAGATAATGCGTTTGGTATTGCAATAAGAGAACAGGTAGAGAACGATACCGGGAAGAACTGGATGTCCGGGGCAATTTATGCACCATTAAGCAGGTTGAAAAACAACGGTTATGTATACACAATTGCAGCAGAAGGGTCAACAGAGCAGGGCGGCAGGCCGAGAATTTATTACAGGCTGACGAATTTTGGCATGGATAGACTTATAGCAGTCCAGCAGATGAATAAAGCACTATGGCTGGGAGTCCCCGATCTAAAGAATGTCAGGTAATTTATGAAGCATAAAAGATTATTAATTTTCAGAATAACCGAAGCAATGTTGACTCTCAATGTTGACAGGGAAACCAGGTTTTCGGTCATGGAAGACCTGGAAGACAGGTTTAATATCGCTTCAAAAAAAAGAGGAGTGATCAACGCCTTAATTTCTCATATTTTCCAACTGTTTTTAATAATTATTTCATTTTCAACGGATAACATTATAGGGAGTATGGTTATGTTACGAAATCATATAAAGATTACATTCCGCAATATATTTAAAAATAAAGTGTTTTCATTTATCAATATCTTCGGGCTTGCCGTGGGAATGGCAGTCTGTATTTTAATAATGCTCTGGGTTCAGGATGAGCTTTCTTATGACAGGTTTCACGCAAATATCGATAATTTATACCGCATTTTTGAGAGGCAGGAATATTCGGGTCAAACCTTTTATTTTTCCGATACTCCGGGTCCTTTGGCAAAGGCTTTAAAAGACGAATTCCCCGAGGTTTTATATTCGACAAGAATTCTATATGCCGGTGAAAAGACATTTTATTACGAGGACAAAATTTATACTGAAGACGGTTTGAGATATGTAGATCCGGACTTTCTTGAAATGTTCTCATTTAAAGTAATTAGCGGATCTAAATCCGAATTATTAAGAAACCCGTTCACCGCAGTAATAAGTAAAGATTTTGCAGAAAAATATTTTGGATCAGATGATCCGATAGGCAAAGTTCTGAAAATTGATAACAAACACAATATTACGGTAACGGGTGTGATTGAAAATGTACCGCGGAATTCCCATTTGAGGTTCGATATACTTGTACCGTTTATAAATACAAAGGAATTGCTTAACACGGAATTTACGTCGTGGGGAAGGAACTGGCCCAGGACTTATGTGCTTTTACAGAAAGGAACGGATCAGAATGCTTTCCAAAGTAAGATCAAGGGTCGTATAAGACAGGAAAATCCCACTTCGTCCGTTACTTTATTTGTACAGCCTGTAAAAAAAATATGGCTCTATACTTTAACGGGTGAAAGGGCGGGAATGACCTATGTATACATCTTTTCTGTAATTGCTTTTTTCGTTTTACTGATAGCATGTATAAATTTTATGAATCTTTCAACTGCAAGATCAAGCTTGCGGGCAAGAGAAGTAGGACTTAGAAAAGTTGTCGGAGCACACAGAAAAAGTATAATTTTTCAGTTCTACAATGAATCTGTTATTTTAGCCGTCATTGCTTTATTTGCGGCTGTTGTTCTTGTTTTTATTTTCCTGCCGTTATTCAATGATATTTCAGGCAAACAGATGACAATGAATTTAACGGGAAATAAATATCTATTTATTTCGATCCTGTTCACGGGGATTTTTACAGGTATTTTATCCGGGAGCTACCCTGCCCTGTTCCTATCATCGTTTCACCCTGTTAAAACTCTTAGAGGAACAATCATTTCCGGCTCAAAAAATTCCATGTTCAGAAAAATCCTGGTCATAGTCCAGTTCTCTTTGTCTATATTATTAATTTCCTGCTCATTGATCGTCAATAAACAGCTTAACTTTATTCACAGCAGGGAACTGGGATATAACAAGGATAATATTGTATATATTTATATGCGGGGAGATTCTCCAACGAGATATAAACCGTTAAAAACAGAACTGCTTAGCAATCCCGATATTATCAATGTAACATGTACGAACAGGCTTCCTATATATGTAGGGAATTCGTCCTCCGGCTGGGACTGGGAAGGTAAAGATCCGAATCTTTCTGTTTTAATGAATGTAAGATTTGTTGACATGGATTATCTTAAAACCCTCGGTATAACGCTTGCTGAAGGTGACAATTTCAGGAGAGAAATTACCTCTGGTTCAGACGGGGAAATAGAATATATTTTAAATGAAGAAGCTGTCAGGAAAATGGGTATGGAAGATCCCGTAGGTAAAATACTATCAACCGGGGATCAAAGCGGTCCTATTACAGGTATAGTTAAAGACTTTCATTTTTCTACACTCCGCAGGGAAATTGAACCGCTGGTTATGATCCCCTACCCTGAAGGCGCATATGTTATTCTATTAAGAGTAAATAATAGTAATTTATCCAATGCTGTTGCCCATATCGAATCATCCTGGAAAAAATTAAATCCGTTAATTCCATTCAAACATGATTTTTTAGATGCTGCGATAGAAGAACTGTACTATTCAGAAAAAAGAGTACAGAAATTGTTTAATTATTTTACTTTTCTGGCTATTATGATCGCCTGTCTGGGACTTTACGGGCTTGCTTCATTTATGGTAGACCGGCGGGTAAAAGAGATAGGAATAAGGAAAGTACTTGGATCTTCGATGGCAAAAATCGTTTATATAGTCTCCAGGGAATTTTTAGTTCTTGTAATAATTTCCAGCGCTATTGCCGGACCGGTGGCATTTTATTTTATGAATAAATGGGTCCAGGATTTCGCTTATAGAACAGGCTTTGGTTTATTCATATTTATTTTTTCCGGGCTCATCGCTTTGTTCCTTGCGATGGCAACTGTCAGCTATCAGGCTCTGAAAGCTGCCAATCTGAATCCTGTTGAAAGCCTGAGGAGAGAATAAATTCAGCATAAAAGTTTTTACACATTATATTATTCAATCTCTGCTCTAACTGTGCATAATATCGCAGTTTATTATTTTGTGCATCCCCTGCACGAATTGAAAAAGCTTTTTCTATATTAAATTTCCTGTTTTTTTTAGAAATACAGATTTATTTTGTAACCTTAACTTTGGTTATTCCGTCTTTAATTAATATTAATGTCAGGTTTTGCGTTGAAGTGGAAAGATACATTCAAAGAAGGAACACATAATTTTTTTTATCTAAAAAAGACTAAATGTAATTGCTAATTAAAATAAATCTATCTTGAACAACAAGGGATCTAAATTTTCCGGATGAATGCCGGCAATACTTGAAAATTTGAAATCTTTAGATTGAAAAATTATGAAGGGAGATCATAACTGTCCGGTAAAAAAATAAAAAAATAATTTTTGTATATCATGACACTG
>JBHPGK010000199.1:0-6917 GCA_042570605.1 Candidatus Zhuqueibacterota bacterium | reverse complement strand
TATAATCTTTTTCCCGTCCGGCGAAATGTTCGGCTCAAAATCCATGTAGCCTCCGTATATACCTGTGTTTACAGGTTGAGCCCATTTGCCTCTTTCCATTTTTGAATAAAAAATACCTCCCTTACCAATAAAAAGACATTCTGACCCTTCAGAGAAGAAGAAAAACCATTTATGATCAAGTCCTTCCACTTTGAATTTTTTCGGAGTTTTTCCCGGGGTATCAAGTCCGAGATATTTTCCCTGAAATTTGGAAAAAACAGAAAAATCCTGTGAAAATGCAGCTGCTGCAATAAACAAACACAAAATTACAAATAGTTTTTTCATTTTTTGATCCTATTTCAACTCTGCAGGTTTTAATTCTTCCACAAATCCGGCATCAGCCCAGAACACCTGAAAATCAGGTCCATTCCTTCTGCTGATAAAAAACAGGTATTTACCACATGGGGAAATGATAGGACACATATCCATTTTACCTTTTTTGTTTATAGATAAGCCTAAGTCTATTGGTTTAGTCCATGTGTTATTCTTAAGTTTATAACTTATATACAGGTCTGAGGCTTTTTCTTTCCTAATATTGAAGATCAAATAGCTTTCATCCGGCGCGATAAAAGGTGTCCCGCCTTCAAACTCATTTTTATTCTCTAATATTAACGGTACAGGTTTTAAATGAGTATTATTTTTAAAAATGGAAACCACTATTTTGCCGTTAAATGAAAAATACAAGTTCTCATTCTTTGCGGATGTAAACTGCCATGTTGAAGCTGATGTTTTAACTTCTTCGCCTAATAGACAAGGTGTTGTCCATTGTTCATTTCTTTTCTCACAAAAATAGAAATGCTCATTGCCATTTATCCACACAAGTAAATATATCTTCCTGCCGGATGGCGAAATAAATATTCCATTGCATGCACCCGGAATATTAAACGGCAGTTCCTTTTGTAATGACCAGATCCCATCGATCATTTTATAATATTTTACTCCTTCATCCATTGAGTCAATTATAATTTCTTTCCTATCCTGGGAAATTGAGGGTGATCCATGCACTTCATATTTTATTACATTGGGAGCAAAAAGGACTGCTTTTTTAACCGGCGGTTTTTGACCAAGGTATGGTCCCTTTAAATCAGATAATTTCTCCTGTGTAAACGCTGTCTCACAGATTATTAATATTATAAATAATAAATACCTTTTCATTTGTTATTTCCATTCAAGTTTTTTCAACGTCGGAATAGACTTGATTTCCCCCGGTGTGGTCAATATCATTATGAGTATTAATAACATAAACAAAATATTTACGACTGAATCTGTCTTCAATAGCTTTTCTTGTCCTTAATGCAATACTGTATGATATCTGAGTGTCAATTACCACGATCCCCTTTTTAGTTGAAATAGCGATAACATTGTTAGGACTTTGACCTTCTTTCGCTTTCAGAACTATTACATTTTTACTCAACTGAACTATTGTCAGGTCATTATCTTCATTGAATTCCGCAATAATTAATCCTGCGTTTACAAGAAGCAGCAGGAAAAAAACAATTAATATTTTTCGGTTCATTTATTTACCTCTCTAATCCGGTTTGTTCAACTTTAAATAATGTAGAATTCGAACCACTGATTCAGCTAATAAAAGTCAAATATTTTTGATAAGTAATCCCGGTTAAAATATTTGATCATATTGATTTTGCTTATTCACTCCTTAATGAATCCACAGGATTTGCAGTTGATGCTTTTATAGATTGATAGATAACGGTTATTAAGACGATCCCGATCGTAATAATACCGGAGAAAATAAAAGTATCGATACCAACATTTGTCTTGAAAGTGAAATTTTGCAGCCATTTATTCATAAACACGTATCCAGCCGGGCAGGCGATAATTATAGATATAATGATCAGTATTAGAAATTCCCTGGAAAACAGATTGGTTATATTCACAGATGATGCTCCAAGCACTTTTCTAATGCCGATCTCCTTCGTTTTCTGTTCTGCCATGTATGAAGCAAGACCAAACAATCCAAGGCAGGATATAAAGACTGCCAGTATGGTAAAGTATTTAAAAATAGTGCTTGTTTTTCTTTCACCGGAGTAGAAACTTTCGATGTCTTCATCTACAAAGTTATATCTGAATGGACTGTCAGGTACAAACTTTTTCCAATATTCTTCAAGGAATGTCAACGTGTTTGGAATATCGTCGGGACTGATCCTGATATTCATATGAGGGAATCCACCTTCAAAAAACAATAATAAAGGCAGTATCCTCCTGCGAAGTGAAACCTGGTGAAAATCTTTTAATATTCCGATTATTGTTCCTTTTCTTCCGCCATAGGAAAACCATTTACCAAGGGGAGATTCAATACCCATTTCTTTTACTGCTGTTTCATTAAGAATATAATTCAATGTATCGTTTGAAAATTCTGGAGAAAAAAATCGACCTTCTTTTAATTCCATACCAAAAGTATTCAAATAATCATAATCAGCACTCCAGCGTAGAATTAATATACTCTCGCCTGCCTCATTTCCTTCCCAGTCTATCGGTCTTGTATCCGAATTCAATCCATACCATCCTGTCGGTGTAAGTCCCTTGCTGATACTCAGGATCCTTGGATTTTTAAGGAGTTCGCCTCTTACGGTTTCAAAATTTCGTAATATAATTTCTTCGGGATAAAGGGATATTATGTTTTCCTTATTGAATCCCAGATCTTTTTTGGTAATGAACTGCAGTTGTTTATAAATTACTATCGATCCAATTATCAGGATAATTGTAAACGTAAACTGAATAACAACCAGAGTTTTGCGAAATATGGATCTGCTCCTTCCTTTTTCTGACAGAGTGTTCTTTATGATTTTAACGGGTTTAAGAGATGAGATGAAAAGGGCAGGGTAGCTGCCGGAAATTATTCCTGTAAAAAAAACGATCAGAGAGAATCCAAGAATTAAAGAAAAATTTTCCGTGATATTTATGGACAACTCTTTTCCGGAAAGATTATTAAAAACCGGCAATAAAAATAACACAAGAAGAATTGAAATAATAAATGCAAAAAATGATAACAAAATTGATTCACCGAAAAACTGTGTTATTATATTTTTCCTTGTTGCGCCGGCTACTTTTCTGATTCCGATTTCTTTTGCCCGGTTATAGTAACGGGCTGTAGTAAGATTCATGTAATTAATACAGGCTATTAATAGAATGCATGATGCTGTTATTATGAAAATGTATACCGTAGAAATATCTCCGCGTCCGGATGAATCCAGATTATAATTAGAATAAAGGTGAATTTTTTTCAAGGGCTGAAGATAAATACGGGCTGTTGTTGATTCCGGAAAGTTCCTGCGTATAATATTGGATTCGGAGATCTTTTTACTGACATCCTCCCATGAACTGTTCTGCGACAACTGTACGAACGTGGTAAACCGGAAATCACGCCTCCAGCTGTCAAGAGGATCTCCCCACCAGTCATCCATATGTAAAATAGGAAACACATAATCAAACTGAATATGAGAATTCGCCGGCACATCCTTTATTACCCCGGTTACTTTAAAATCAGCTGTTTCTAATTTAATTGTTTTACCTAAGGGATCTTCATTATCAAAATATTTCTTTGCCATGCTTTCAGAAATGACCATTGAAAACGGTTCTGCAAGCGCGGTCTCGGGATCCCCGGCAATAAAGGGAAAAGTGAACATAGTGAAAAATGACGGGTCTGCAACACACATCCGGTTATTTGTAAATGATTTATCTCCATATCGAACAAGCCAGCCGGTGACTCTGTCTCTGAATCTGGTAAAATCAACTATCTCCGGATATTGGTCCTTTAGAGCAGGTCCTGTGGCATTAGCCCCCCTTGCATCATGTGTGATAACGTCGGGTTTGTGTTTTTCAAATATTACCCTGTAGAGCTGGTCTCCATTTTTATGAAAATTATCATAACTAAATTCATCCTGCACCCAGAGAAGCATCAGTATACAGCATGCCATTCCAATTGCCAGGCTTGAAATTTTGATAATTGAATAACCTTTTTGTTTCCTGATATTTCTTAATGCGATTTTAAAGTAATTGTTGAACATGGCGAAGCTCCATATAATTGAGTTAATGATTAAAGGAAATACTGCTTTAAAAAACTGCCCCCAGTACCATATGTAAGCCCTGAACCTTCCATCTTTTTTTACCATAAGATTATAAGCTTCCTCAAGGTCGCCGATTGTAGTATAGCTTCCGTTATCGGGGAAAAGAAGTTTAAATATTAATGAAACTACTCCCGGAGGCTTATTATGTTTAATTTTTTTAGTCAATTAATTTCCTCTGGTTTTAATTCAGATATTCCTTCCCACATGTTATCCTGAAGTTTTCTTATTTCTTCAAGGGCTTCAAGTCCGTGATCAGTAAGGTTGTAAATTCTTTTGCTCCTGCCGCCTCGCTCAGGTGTGGGGTCCGAAAGATAAGAATCTAACATTCCTTTTTTCACCAGCCTGTCCAGTGTAATAAATATGGCTCCAAATGCCCATGTTTCACCGGTCAACTCCTTTAGCGTTTCCCTTATAGTTACTCCGTAGGCATTATCTTTTAATTTCCAGATCGACAGCAGGAACATTTCTTCGGATCTTGATATAAATTTCATGGTTCTACTCCAGTTTTTAGTTTTACCTAAAATGTAAAACATATTATTAAAAAAAATCAAAACATATTTGTTTTACATTTTAGGAAATATACGGAGGCAATTAATATTTTGTTTCAATATTTTTGTTTAATACTTTTTCTGTCCGGATATAATCAACATATAGATTCTTCTCCCGCTGAGGCGGGATCAGAATCTCATATTTTCGAATAGGAATCAGGAAACAAAAGGGGACTGGATCAGTACCAATCCCCTTTAAGAAAATAATGATTGATCTTTAGTTTTTATTGAAGTTCAATTTGACCAATATCTGTAACCTGGTTGAGCGTTACAGACACGTCTTCCTCATTATAGATTCTGCCGTCTTCATCTTCAACTTTTACCGAATAGGTCCCTTCAGGAAGAAATGCCAGAATAAAAACACCAGATGATTTTACAGGCGAGGTGGCAACCGTATCACTTTCTGCAAATGCGTAAGCTATCGCCGGCTTGTCGAGATTTGTAAGCTCACCTCTTATATTGCCTGTAGACCTCTCTTCGATAACTCTGATAGTCGGATGCATTTTGAAGTTCAGATTCTGCTGCCCGCCTGTAATATGCACTGACCTGTTTACATCAAAATCCAGTATCAGCGACGTCTCAGTGCCTTCGGACACACTGAACGCATTTACCAGCTTTAATCCTGTATGCATAGAGCTCGGTATTTCAATATCATAAGTAGTCCCGTCATAAACGATCTCAGCCTCATCGATCATCAGTCTGATCTGGTTGTAATGCCCCGGCTCGATCTGATCACTGAATAACTCATAAAGATCTCCATTATTATATTGTACCAGGTCAACGGTGTGGTCGAGCGAGTCAACAATAATCCATTCATTATCCTTATGTATTGCAATTTCATAGATATGAATAGTCAGGCTTGATATCTCAAAATATGAATCTGTTATAGACATGGTAAGTGTACCGCTTCCGGTTTCCGGTGCTGTTGAGTTATCATCCGAACATCCGAATATCAAAGCCATTGCGAGGATAAAATTAAGTAATTTACTTTTCATGATATATCTCTCCTTTATTTAATAATAAAAATTAGTTAACTTCCTTCGTTTATTATAAAGTGCAAAATTAATGCCACAAATCCAAACGTATTAAAAACAATTATTTATAAAATTTGATATCTCAAAAAGTGTGGGTTTTTAGACACACTATACTGTCATTTGTAAAAAAAAGGTATTAAAATTTCCTGATTTGAATAATTTTATCTAAAGTACTAATGTAAAAATTATTACTGTGCGAAAGGGAGGACTCGTCCCGCTAAGCGGGATCAGCCTCCGGAGGAATCCTCCTATACTTTACATTTATATGTAAATATACTGCAGGTTATTATATATTAATACATTACAGGCATATTGCAATCTTTCACAAACCTTCATATTCCCTAAAATTCCTTGATTTTCTCGCACGTTTTTAGCAGTTTTTTTCTGTATTCTAATAAAAATATTTTGTATCATCAACTATTTTTTTACTTTTACCTTTTCCAGATCTTCGCAACTCATCTATATCTTTTTTTATTTTTTGTGTTAGTCTGTTTTAATTTTATCAATCTAACAACAGCCGGCATTAAGAAAATCCTTTATGTTTCTAATCACAATCATTATATTCTTTTTGTATTGCTGCCTATTCTTCTTAACATTTAATTAATCTCAAAGGTATCATTTATGGAAACTTCGTCTTCCTTGCCAAAACACGTATTAATTCTTCGTTGGATAGCCAGAATTTTTGGGACTGTCATAGTTCTGTTTTTCCTGTTGTTATTTATTGGGGAGTTTAATAGAAAGGATTACATTAATGTGGGCCATCCCGGTCACTATGTAATGATTGTCTTTTCCGCATTAGCATCGGTCGGTATCCTGATGGCATGGCGGTGGGAAGCAATCGGGGGATTCCTGGCAGCCTTCGGCATAATTGTTTTTGATTTACTCAATATATTTTGGGTACAAAGTCCAAGAATGGCCGGAACCTTAATTGGTTCTCTTCTATGGCTGATACCGGGGTTCCTTTTTATATACTGCTGGTGGAAAACCAGGGGGGACTCGAATCCCTAAATATTTTCATTTTTTATAATTAGTCTGTAATTTATTATATTGTAATAGGTTGCAAGGACATTCCAGTGTTTTATAATCCTTCATATTCCCTATTATTCCTCAATATTTTAGCACGTTTTTAGCACTTTTAGAATATAATAAATTTAGAAGATATGTAAAAACAAAAAGCCCGCTTCAATGTGGGCTTAAGCAGGTCAAGCGGA
>JBHPGK010000198.1:0-6921 GCA_042570605.1 Candidatus Zhuqueibacterota bacterium | reverse complement strand
CAGCAGCTTAATGATAAGGAATTTTGGAAAAGGGACGGAAGTAAGTGTATTACGGCACGGGAATCGATAAAATAAATACAGGAAACAGATAAACCGGTGGTAAAAAACGGGACAAAAAATAAACGTTTTTCTCGGGCAGACAGAGTTCTTGCTGTTTTAGCTATAATTACAATTGTTGCTGCGTGGCTTTTCGGATATTTCAAAGCTGAGTCCAGCCTTATCCCGCATTTCAAAAAGGTTATTCCACAAGCCGGTTATTTTGAACAGATAACAGGAAATGTATACTCTGCAAAGGCAGGAAAAAACACCGGGAATATACTTGGGTATATAGCAGTTGCGACAGGTAATGGGTATGGCGGCACTATGAAGTTGGCTGCCGCAGCCGATTCATCCGGGATAATAACCGGTTTTACTATTGTTGAGCAGAGAGAAACATTCTCTTTTTTGCGCAGGGTTTTGAAGAGTGACCTGTTAAAATCACTGACCGGGAAGTCATTTTCGAGCAGTTTTAAGCATGGCGAAGACATTGAATTTGTAACCGGTGCGACTTATACATCCAAAGCATTGGTTAATTCCGTTAAACAGGCGATCCGCGAGACATCAAAGGTTCTCGGTTTTTCAGTACCGGATGAACCGCCTCCAAAGATCAAATTCGGACTGCCTGAAATTATTTTAATCCTGTTATACACAGCAGGATTTATCGGTCTAAGAAAAAAAACCGGATCGGTTAAAATTATCAGGTGGAGTTCCATGCTTACCGGGATGCTTGTTCTCGGTTTTTTATACACTATTCCATTAACACTGGTTTTTATTAATAAAATGCTGATGGGATTCTGGCCTGAATGGCAGACTCATTTATACTGGTATATGCTGATTGGAGGAATTCTGTTTTTCTTTATAATAGAAGGCAGAAATCCGTACTGTGAATGGTTCTGTCCTTTTGGTTCGGTTCAGGAATGCTTCGGTGCTGTCGGTGGAGCAAAAGCAAGAAGACCTGAAAAATATAAAGATTTTCTCAAATGGCTGCAGAGAGGGATTGCATTGTCTGCAATTGTTTTTGCTCTTTTATACCGGAATCCCGGAATTTCAAGTTATGAGGTTTTCGGGACAATGTTCATGCTTGTCGGATCAAATTATATTTTTATACTTTTAGGGCTTGTTCTGGTAACATCAATATTTATAAAAAGACCGTGGTGCAGTTATTTATGCCCGCTGCGTCCGGTTACCGATTTTATCAGATTATTACGTAACTGGGTAATTGAATTATGGAAGAGTCATCATCCCGAAAAAGCCGTGTAATTGATATTTTAATTGTATTGATTATAATTCTGGCGGTGGCATTAATATTTGCAGAAATATTAACGAATGTATTTTCTGAGACAGGAGAAGGAAGTACAGAAATAGAAAATCTCCGGAGTTCAGTATTAAGAATCCCGCCCACTAATGTTATTCTGAGCAAAGCGCTGTGTCCCGCTGATGCGGGGAAGAATCTAAATAACAAATTTTTTAAAATGCTGTAGATGTTTCCCATAAAAAATGTTTGCGAAACATGTTAATACCAGTTATCTTCTAAATCATAGCTGTTTTAATATTTTTTGAACTTCAAAATGACAAGGGGTAATATATGAGTACAACGATAAATACCCGCCGTGAATTCTTAAAAACAGCAGGTTTAGGTGCTGCCTTTATTATAATGCCGGGGTTCTTAAACGGATGCACTACCGTGTCAAAACATCCCAATATACTTTTCATTATGAGTGACGACCATGCTTACCAGGCAATAAGCGCTTATGGCAGCAGGATAAACCTTACACCTAATATTGACAGGATTGCTAACGAGGGAATTCGTTTCAATAATTGTTTCTGCACGAATTCAATCTGCGCACCAAGCCGGGCAGTGATTTTAACCGGGAAATACAGCCACCTGAATGGTGTGATAGATAATCGAAAACGGTTTGACGGAAGTCAGGTTACATTTCCGAAGCTTCTTCAGCAGGCAGGTTATGAAACTTCCATGATAGGCAAATGGCATTTAAAGAGTGACCCTGCCGGATTTGATTATTGGAACATACTTCCCGGTCAGGGACATTATTACAATCCAGATTTTATCGAGATGGGAGAAAGGAAGCGGTATGAAGGTTACGCCACCGACCTGACAACCGATTTTGGGATTAACTGGCTGAAAAACCGCAAAGGTGACAAACCATTCTGCATGATGCTTCAGCATAAGGCACCGCATCGGAACTGGATGTCCGATGAAAAACATCTGTCAATGTATGATGACAAAGATATTCCTCTACCCGAGACGTTCTATGATGATTACAGCACGAGGAGTGATGCGGCACGTCAGCAGGAAATGTCAATCACCGAACATATGCATTACTCATGGGATCTGAAAATTCAAGCTGAAGGTGAAGATAAGGATCTAAAAGGTCTGGAAAAGGGGTATAACAATCTTCTTAAACGGATGAATGACAAGCAGCTTAAAGCCTGGAATGATGTATATCTTCCGAAAAACGAGGCATTTAAAAAAGCAGGTCTTAAGGGAAAAGAACTTGCTGAATGGAAATACCAGAGGTATATAAAAGATTATTTAAGGTGCATTGCTTCAGTTGATGAAAATGTCGGGCGTGTTCTTGATTATCTGGACGAAACAGGGCTTGCAGAAAACACAATTGTTGTTTACACATCGGACCAAGGTTTTTATCTTGGTGAGCACGGCTGGTTTGACAAAAGATTTATGTATGAAGAATCACTTCGCATGCCCTTGGTAGTGAGATTTCCATCGGAAATAAAAAAAGGTCTGGTAAATGACGATCTCGTGATGAACCTTGATTTTGCCTCCACTTTTCTCGATTACGCCGGAGTTCCTGTTCCGGAGGAATTTCAGGGACGTTCTTTAAGACAAATTTTAAACGGAAATACACCGGACGATTGGAGAAAAGGGATTTATTATCATTACTACGAATACCCTGCTGTCCATATGGTTAAAAGGCATTATGGTATTAGGACCCGGAGATATAAACTTATCCATTTTTATTATGATATCGACGAATGGGAATTATATGATCTTGATAAAGATCCAAATGAACTGAATAATGTATATGATAACACTGATTATAAGGATATCGTCAAGGAACTTAAAACGGAACTTAAAAAGCTTCGTGAAAAGTACGGTGATTCAGAGGAACTTACAAGATCATTTCTGCCGGAAAATAAGCAGTAGTCTATTTGTTTTTATTGGTAATTATTCAAGAAGAATATTGTTATGAAAAAACTTTATAAATTTTCGATCGCTGCTTTTTTATTGGTCACAATAATTTCTTCCTCGATCGTTCTTTCTCAGGTACCTGCTGTACAATTGAAATTTAACGGTAATATTTTAAATTCAGGTTCCCTTAATATAAACACAAGTGTTAAAGGAACACCCGAATTTGCTGCAGGAATTGAAGGGAAATCACTTAATCTGTCCGCTTCGTCTAAGTCCAGAAGACCGGTAATTCTGGAAGAAAGTGAAAAACTGAGTTTTAAAGCCCAACAGGATTTTTCTGTGGTTGTCTGGGTTAAAATGGAAAAAGGAACTATTGATGATAAAACAATAATTACGAATAAAAATTCCGGTTCTCCTGCGGATACCGGGTGGGTGATAGCTTCACAAAATAATGGTTCATGGAGATGGAATATCGGTAACGGCAGAACAAATTTTGATTATGAGCCTACACTTAAAAGACAGCCGATAAATGACGGTAAATGGCACCAGCTTGCATTCACTGTCGATCGTAATATTGAAGAAGCAAGAATGTTCTATGACGGTTTAAATGTTGCCATATATAATGTAAAGGATATTGGAGATTTGACAAGCAGGCACAAAATTTCCATCGGTGCGGGCAGTACCACAAAAAATCCTGAATGGGATTCCTTTAACGGGTATATTGATAATGTAAATATCAGGGATAGAGTTTTAACTGAAGATGAGGTAAAAGCTGATTATTTAAAGTTTATTGAACATAAAAGCAGTTCTCCGGTAAAAAAGATATCTGGTTTAAAAGTTATGGCATTTAATATCTGGCATGGGGGCAGGGAACATGGCGAAATTGTCGGCGTAAACCGTGTAATAGAAATTATTAAAGATTCCGGCGCAGATATTATTTCCATGATCGAAACATACGGGTCCGGTGCGAAAATAGCGGATGCACTCGGGTACTATTTTTATTTGCGGAGTTCAAATTTGTCGATAATGAGCAGGTACCCGATAGGTGAGACTTTTGATATTTTTCAGCCGTTTAACAGCGGAGGAGCAGTAATTAATTTATCAGAAGAACAGAGAATCAATTTTTACACGATCTGGCTTCATTATCTGCCGAGTATAAATCTTGACAAACCAGGTTTAACATCAGACAGTCTCATTTATGCCGATAATAAGACCCGGGGTTTCCAGATAAAAGCAATTATAAAGCAAATCAGACCTCAACTGGAAAATGCTGATGAAATCCCGGTTATTTTAGCAGGTGATTTTAACAGTGAGTCCCACTTTGACTGGACTGAAGCTGCAGCTCGTCTGCATAAAGGATTTATTGTTGAGTGGCCTGTCTCGAAAGCTATTATTGATGCCGGCATGACCGATTCTTTCAGGGAAATTTACCCTGATCCGGTTTCACATATTGGAAAAACATGGTCAACACAGTGGCAGAATGAAACCCATATCAGGATTGACTACATTTATTATAAAGGAAATTCATTACAAGCTGTGGATTCAAGGGTAATTGATCAGCACAAAGTAAAATTTCCGTCAGACCATGCAGCTCTTTTGACAACCTTTAAACTTAAATGATCCATTTATATCAGGGGAGTAAAATGAAAGCTAAAAAAACTTTTCCGGAAAAAGTATTCCGGTTTAATTATATTTTTCTATTTAGTGTTTTCATAATAATTTCCTCAAGTGCGTTCTCATCAGCGCAGGAAAGAAATGAAATAAATATTCCCGACATTCCCGGATATTATACCCTTAAATGTGATTTTCATATACACACTGTTTTTTCAGACGGGATTATCTGGCCCACGATCAGGGTAAAGGAAGCCTGGTTTGACGGGCTCGACGCTATCTCGATATCCGACCATATAGAATACCAGCCCCACAGCAGTGACGTCCCTAAAAATTTAAACAGGTCTTACCGGATCGCCTTACCTTCAGCAAGGGAATATGGGATAATATTTCCGAAAGGGGCTGAAATCACAAAACAGATGCCTCCCGGTCATTTCAATGCTATTTTTATAAATGATGCAGAACTTCTTGATGTTGAAGATGGGGTTGAGGCTGTAAAACGAGCATCTGAACAGGGAGCGTTCATATTCTGGAATCACCCGGGTGATAAATGGTATCCTGTCCACACTGAAATTCTGGAAAACGGATGGATACACGGAGCAGAGGTTGTTAACGGAAATACGTATTATCCGGAAGTGCACAAATGGGCTTTGGAGAAGAACCTGACAATTCTATGCAATTCTGATATTCATGACCGGATAGATTATGCATATGATCCGCAAAAGGGAGAACACAGACCGGTTACACTGGTATTTGTTAAAGATAAAACCCTGTCGGGTTTGAAAGAGGCGCTGTTTGACCGGAGGACGGCAGCTTATTATAAAAATATTCTTATTGGTCATGAAAATTACCTTCGCCCGGTCTTTAATGAGTCAGTTAAATTAAAGAATCCCGATGTAATCTTTAATAAAGATAATTCCGTATCAATTCAACTCCATAATTCTTCCGACCTGGATTTTAAATTGAAAAGCACTGCTGATGAAAAGGAATACTCATTAGCCAATAACTTTATTTTCCCGGCTCATAAAACGGTAATGCTGAAATTCAAAAAACTGTCCGGTATAAAGATTGGTGAAAATAATATCGAACTTCCCTATGAAGTTACAAATATGTTGACAGCCCCCGGTACAGGATTAGATGTTAAGCTGAGTTTCAGTGCGTTAAATCTGCATGCTGTCAGAATTGTACCTTCAAGAAAACGGAAGGGTACGGATCCGGAATTTAAATTCCTGCTTGGTGAAAATAAAACCGGAATTGACATCTATTATACCCTTGACGGCAGTGATCCAACGCTGAGTTCTAATTCTGCGGCCGAACCTTTTAAAGGAAAAAATACCGTGATCCTGAAGTATGCAGCTTTTAAAGCAGGAAAGCAGATAGGGGATATTGTAGAGAAAAACATATACTTTCATAAAGCTCTAGGTAAAGATATAAACCTGGAAAATTTATTCAGTCCGAGATATACTGGTGGAGGTGAATTTGCATTAGTCAACGGGATAAAAGGTTCGGAAAATTACCTTGATGGTGAATGGCAGGGGTATGAAGGTGAAAATATGATCGCGGTTATTGATTTGAATAAAGAAACAGCTTTAAAAGAAGTCCGGATAAACTTTTTACAGGATACAGGAGTATGGATATTTCCGCCGACCGAAGTTGAAATTCTTATCTCACCCGATGGGGGAAAATATAATCGCATTTCCGGTAAAGAATTGAAACCTCCAAAACCGGGATCCAAAAAAGAAATAAAGACAGTTACATTTAAATTAAACAATAAGAAGGCAAGGTTTATTAAGATTCACGCCAAAAATATCCGAGTATGTCCCGACTGGCATAAAGGTGCCGGCGGCAAAGCGTGGATTTTTACCGATGAAATTATCGTGAAATAGTGGAATAAAAAAACAGGAAAGAAAATTATGAGATCAAAAAATCAATGCATGTTAATTCTTTCGGTATTATCGATATTTATAACCGGATTCTTATTTGAAACCGGTTTGTCACAGTCTATTCAGGAGAAAATGAAAATGACAAAAAGATCAATGGTAATTGGAACACGTGGTATTGTGGCAACAAGCCAGCCACTTGCAGCGTTGGCAGGGCTT
>JBHPGK010000197.1:0-6926 GCA_042570605.1 Candidatus Zhuqueibacterota bacterium | reverse complement strand
CCTGTACCTGCCTGGAAGAGGGATTAATATCCAGCGAAACACGGTCGTGAACCAGTTTACCGTCAATTATCATTGCGGGAACAGCGTAATCCCTGAATCCGGGATTAGCGGAAGAACCGATCATCGCCTGGTAAATCTCTTTTCCGGCGACCTCCCGTACGGGTACTACGTTGCCGGGGCTGCTGGGATATGCGATTAAAGGTTCAAGTTCAGAAAGGTCTATTTCGTCATGCAGGTCGTATTCTGCATTTTCATCAGCAATGATCTCTTTAAAAACTTCTTCACGTTCCACGGTTTTAAGGAATTTTCTGACAGCTTCATCTGATGGAAAAACCGAAGTAGTTGCACCGAGTTCCGCTCCCATGTTTGTTATTACATGCCTGTCCATTACCGTCAGGTTTTCCAGACCGGGTCCGTAGTATTCGATTATCTTTCCAACACCGCCGCTTACTCCGTGTCTCCTCAGCATTTCGAGTATGACATCTTTTGCACTCACCCAGTCAGGCAGTTTACCGGTTATTTTTACACCCATGATCTTCGGCATTTTTATATAGAATGGTCTGCCTGCAATTGCCATCGCCACCTCCAGTCCTCCCGCGCCCATTGCCAGCATCCCTAACGATCCTCCCGAACATGTGTGGCTGTCTGAGCCGAGTAGAGTTTTTCCCGGGATACCGAAATGTTCCATGTGGACAGGGTGGCTCACACCGTTACCCGGTCTGCTGTACCAGATGCCGAACTTTTTACATGCACTGCGCAGGAATAAATGGTCATCGGGATTTTTAAAATCTGTCTGGATCAGGTTATGATCGACATATTGAGCGGAAACTTCCGTTTTTGCCCTCTTTAATCCCATTGCTTCGAGCTCCAGCATTACCATTGTCCCGGTGGCATCCTGGGTTAATGTCTGGTCAATCCTGAGCCCAATTTCCCCTCCGGGAACCAATTTACCTTCAACAAGATGACTGGAAATTAACTTTTGAGTTACATTTTGTTGCATTTTTTTAACTTTCAATTATTGTTAATTAATTTTAAAGGTTACAAAATGATTAACAAATTACATGTTCCTATGATTCCTGAATTTTTGAAATTTTATATAAAATAAGCTAAGTGTCATTCCCATGAAAGTCTGTTTTGCACAACTCGTTCTAATAAGCGCATGAAAGCCAAAAGCTGTCATTCTGAACTTGTTTCAGAATCTCATCTTTTAAATTGGAGATCCTGAACCAAGTTCAGGGTGACAATTTTGCTGTTGTGAGACACACACGAAAACAGGAATCTCCTAGACCGCGGTACAAATTTCGCTAACGTAGAATTACTTTAATTATAATATTTTATTGTAAATCCCTATTTTTTCAATTTTATCACTTTACCGGGCAGTTTTCCGTTCCAGCTTCCTTCTTCGATTACCGGCTCACCGTTTACCAGCAAATATTCAACACCGGAACAATAATTGTGTGGGTCGGTTATAGATGAACCGGTTTTTATATTTTTCATATCTATAACAGCAATATCCGCTATATATCCTTCCTTGATCCAGCCCCGGTCGTCCCAGTTCATTATCTGTGCAGGGAGCGACGTTTGTGACCTTATAACATGTGCAACCGAAACAGTTTTTCTCTCCTGGGCATATTTCTTAATTTTGTGGAGGAAAGTTGTGTAAGAACGTATATGCGGTAATCCTATCCCGTAAAATGGTGTTGTGCCGTCACTGCCGGAAGCAACCCAGTCCTTTTTCATCGCATATTCCGTGTCTTCTTCACTCATGCGATATGGTACCGCCATTGTTCCCATCAAATATAATTCAATTGCCGTGTCCGCGACCGGTTTTTTTAATATTTTTGCCGCTTCTTTTAGCGATTTACCTTCCAGGTCCTTAACCGGGCAGATCGCAATGATTATGTTTTCAGGTGTGACCGGGTCACTTACGTATTTCAGTACATTTTCTTTAATGCTTTTTGCAGAATCAGGGATGCTTAATCTTTCAAGGAAAAGCATTCTTGCTTTTGCACTGGAAGATCCGTTCAATCTGCCTGTATTGACTATTGATCTTGCAACAAGTCTTACAAGCTCTTTTCTTGGAATCTGCTCCAGATATTCACCAAAACTTTCAGATAAATTATTATCCGGCTCAACTTTGTTATATAGTGAAATAAGCTGTTTATCACGCATGAAATCAAATACTTCTGCAACGTCACTATTTCTCAGAAATTCATCTTCCTTACTTCCCAGCCATGTCCGTCTCGGTATCAGGGACATATAAGGAGTAGTATTTGTAAAACGGTATGGATACTGGTCAGCGGTTATTTTCATACCGGCTGCACGGGCTTCTTCGATCAATTCACACGCTTTATTTATATTGCCCCAGTTTTTTACTCCCATTATTTTAAAATGTGAAATATGTACGGGGGCTCCTGTTATTTTACCAATATTAATAGCTTCCTTTACGGCAGGAATATGATTGTCCCATTCATTCCGGATATGGGAGTGGTATATACCGCCATACGGGACAATTTCCTTGACAAGTTCAATTACCTCATCAGTTTTTGAAAACCTTCCCGGTTCGTATATAAGTCCCGTTGAAAGTCCATAAGCCCCCTGCTCCATTGCCTCTTTTACCAGTATCTTCATTTTATCCAATTCTTCAGCAGTCGGTGCACGGTTTTCATTGCCCATTACCAGTCTTCTCACTGTTCCATGCCCGACAAGAAGAGCAGCATTTAATCCAATGCCCTCATCTGTCCATCTTTTTATATGGTCACTGGCTTGTTCGTATATTGGCCATGCGCTCGAACCGCATTGTCCTGCAACAATCGTTGTAACTCCCTGTTTTAAATAATTTAGACTTGCCCGGCTCTCCGGGTACAGCATCCCCCTGTCTGCATGTGTATGCATATCTATAAAACCGGGTGTAATATAGAGTTTCTTAGCGTCTATAATTCTTTTTGCATCACCTTTGATCGATTTTGCCACTTTTACAATTTTGCCGTCCTTTACCGCAACGTCAGCGCTGAATTCCTTATTTAATGAGCCGTCATAGACTTTTCCGCCCTTTATTAATACATCGTAAACCGGATTACTGTTTTCCTGAGCAGCCGCGCTGTTAAAAGTCACCATGCAAAAGACAATTGATAAATAAATCATTACCCTGTACATTTTGATCATATTGCCTCCCTTAAAAAATTAGCAAATAAGCGGTATTAAAACGTTCTGAAAATTTTTTTGAAGTAGATTTTAAACTAAATATAATAAAAGTGTATTAACAAACAAAAATGTATTTTATTTTAAACCGCCGGCTATCTTGACAGAATCTTTTTCTTTTCTCAGTTTGAAAAGAGATATAATCCCGAATACAGGTCCAATAAACAGTATTGTAAAAGCAAAATTCCACCCAATGAAGTTTTCAATAACCGGGATAAGCCTGATAGAAACGATTGTTATGAAAAAACCTATACCGGTCTGAAGTGATAGTGCCGTACCGATATATTTCTGATCGGCAAGTTCGGTGATCATTACCGAGTACTGAGGTGAATCCGGGATAACTGAAATACCCCATATCAAAGCAACAGCAAGACAAATATATGGATTTAAACCGAATGTAAATCCGATAATGATTGTACACAGACCGCTGATACAGAGCATTGATATATTAAAATTAGTCCGCCCTTTCAGATCTGCTGTTTTCCCGCCGATAGCTGTAGCTAAACCGCCCAGAAAAAATACCATGAAAGTCCCCAGTGAAAAGAAAAGTGTTGGATCAGCGTCCGGGCTGTTTTTCAGGAACGATTCTCTTAAAAAAACAGGTATCCATACCCACATGGCGTAAAGTTCCCACATATGTCCGAAATACCCGAAATTTGCCAAATTCAGAGATCTCTGTCTTAGCATGTATTTGATCTTTTTAATTTCAAGGCTTGAGGTTCCGGCGCTATACGGACCTTCCTCTACAAAGAAGAAAACAATAAGGGCAGAAATAATCGAAAGAATTACCGGGAGCAGAAGAAGTGTCCTCCAGTCAGGGAGGCTTATCAGGTTAAACAGGTAGGGAAGCCCCGAGCCGACAGTTAATGATGCGACCAGTACACTGACAGCGTATCCTCGACTTTTCCGGAACCAGGTCGCCATGATCTTCATGCCCGTAGGATATACCCCCGCAAGGAAAATCCCTGTAAAAAATCTTAAAATTACGGCAGGGAAATAAGAATCAACGAATAATATTAATATCAGAGTTAGAGCACTTCCCGACACTGCAGACAGGATAAAGACATTTTTTGTTTTGAAAATATCAGCAATGTTAAATAGAGATGAAAAAATAGCTCCTGTCACAAAACCGAGCTGGACTGCAATACTTAACACACTGCAGTCCGTACTGCTTAGACTCCATTCAACTTCGAGCTGTGGAATAACTGCATTAATACAGAACCATAGCGAAAGGGCAAGCATTTCGGAAATTGACAATAATATTAGGACTTTTCTTTGGGTCATTTCTTTAAAACTGTTTTCTGCAAATCAAATTGTCCAGTTACCGGTTCCGGTAGTACATTAATTCTGTGAATTCTTTGAACATGGCTTCAGTTGCCTCTTTTGTGGTACCGATCGCCTCATCAAAACCGTAATTGAAAACAATAAATCCTCCATCGGGGGTTGACCAGTTTTCAATTAGCTCTTTAACTTCAGCTTTTATTTTTTTTATATTTTTTGATGGTATGGTGGTCTGAATATCCGCCGTGGTAAGGAAACAGACTTTTCCGGCAAACTCTTTTCCAAGGGCTTCGATCCCGTACGCACGGGGCTGCTGCATATTCATAACGTCAACTCCAACATCGATAAAATAAGGCAAAAACCTGTTTATCCTGCCGCAGCTGTGAAGCATAAAATGCCAGCCGTGGTCATGTACGGTTTTTACCAGTGTCCTGTATCTCTTCAGAAAAAACTCTTCAAACATTTTGCCGCTTATGAACGTATCCTGCTGCGTACCCCAGTCATCCGTGCAGAAGAGCCCGTCTATCCGGTCTCCGAACCTTTTATGAAGTTCGTCAAAATGCGCCAGCTTGAACTCGAGGATCATATCGAGGACTTTTTCTATTTTTTCCGGTTCAAGGTAAAAATCTTCAAGGGTATTTTTAAAACCGTGAAGCATATGCAGCCGTTCGATAAGGTTGAAATGGCTTGTGACAACAACGTACCTGTCTTCAGCCTTTGAAATAATATCTTCAATTCTTTTGAAGTAGAAGTTGTCCCTGGGATCGGGCGGCTTGTAAGAGGGAAGTTTGCTCCAGTCTTCCAGCGGATAAAAAACGACCTGTCCCATATTTTTAACTTCAGTTACAGCCCATCCGCATCCCCAGTCATCCGGTGCAGGATTATCAAAAAACCATCCGTTTTTTGCCCTGTCCATTTCCCAGCAGTCACAGACATCATTCGGGATATCCTCCAGAACGTCCTGCCAGAAGGGGAGTCTGGGCGGGCTTCCGAATTCTATTGCGCGTTTTACGATCTCCCGGCGGTCCATTTTAATTTCTTTTCCTTTTTATTGCTCAGAACCATGTCAATGTGTATAGTGGTATTAGCCATGGTTGTTATATCCTGTCCCTGACGGGACTTGGGTATTTAATTGTATTTCATTCCTATAAACATATTACCCCTGACGGGGTATTCTGTTCAATCTTTTAAAATAGATTGTATCAGATTATTGTCAGCTATGTCCTGTAGGGACAATATGTTTATAGCACCAAATATTACCCCGCCACCTTCATTTTTTAAAATATATCTGTCGTCAAAAGGCAATTCGTTCTGTTTAATTCGTTACTCAGATGCCCGTTTTTGTGACAGCTTCCATAAAACCATAAAAATGATAAGATTCAGTCCGGTGCCTATATAACCTCTTTCCGGATCAAATATTTTATATGAGGATAAATTTAATGCTCCGGTAGTTGTCCCGTATCCAAAAAGCGGGTATAACAAAGCATTCCATAATGAATGTGCAATTGAAGACGGAAATATTGATCCTGAGATCTGCCTGATCAATCCGAAATTAAAACCGATCAATAAAATGTTAAAAACGTAAACCGGAATAGATGTAAAAGGCATTCGTAAATCCGGCAAAACTAATACTGCTGCTAAATGCCAGAGACAGTAAAGGTAGCTTGTCCAGATGAGAACAATTGATGATCTGTATTCGTTTTTTTCCAGAATACCCCATAACCAGCCTCTGAAAAATCCTTCCTCTGTAAAAATTACTCCTATAAATGTAAACAGAAAAGCTGTAACGATCTGAACGACTGTATCAAGAGATATGGCTGAAGTTTGAAGATTCCCGGTTCCCAGAAGAATCAGGACTGCAGCTAATATCACCCATACAGGATATAGAAGGGATAAAATGTAACCGTGCTTAGTCCCTGTTATTAATCCGATAGAGGTCCAGTGTAATCCTGATAGTCTCCATAAAACAAATAATAATGGAATTAAAACAATTACATATAGACTATCTATTCCCGTTAAAAAGGCGATTGCAGGTGGCAAGATCAAGACGGCAAGGCTTCCGGTGATAGGAAGAATTCTTTTATTCATTTACATAATAATATAGACATTAAAAACCATAAACTTCTAATCAAATTATAATGAATTTTTAAATGAAATTCCAGTCTTTTAGAGAGTATTTTTATTTTGGGTTTTTTAGAAATTTGGTTGGTTGAATAACATCAAGAACTGAGGCATTTGATTATTAAAATCCGGACTGCAGAAATAATGGGAATTTTTTTTCATGAAATTATTTGGAAGAAATAACAATGGAATTAAAGTAAACTCAGGCATTTATATGTATAAAATTCAGGCTGGAGATTTTGTTGAGACAAAAAAAATGATCTTATTAAAATAAGGAAAATTTTCCGGTAGGTTTTGCAAGAGGATCGGTTATTTCATAAATT
>JBHPGK010000196.1:0-7012 GCA_042570605.1 Candidatus Zhuqueibacterota bacterium | reverse complement strand
CATTGAATCTGATCCGAATATTGAGATAGTAAAAAAATAAACAGGACAAAGAAAAATGGATTTTAAAATACTTTTAATTATCTCGATGGTTGCAATTTTCGTTCAAAACTTTGTTTTGATGAGATTCCTTGGGCTCTGCCCATATATTGGTGTATCAAAAAAAATCGATTCCGCAATTGGGATGGGTTTTGCTGTGATATTTGTAATGACATTGGCATCCATGGTCACATGGTTGATATATACATATCTGCTTGATCCTGCAACCAGTGTTCTGGGGTTTATGTCTGAGGGAGGAACTCCCCCCGATCTGATTTACCTGAGAACAATTTCGTTCATCCTCGTTATTGCAGCACTTGTACAGTTTATTGAAATGGCAATTCAAAAACTCAGCCCGGCACTTTACCAGGCGCTTGGAATATATCTGCCGTTGATCACAACCAATTGTGCAATACTTGGAGTCGCAGTCTTGAACATTGACGGAAATGCCGGTATTGGAATTGACCACAAATTCTCATTCATTCAGAGTATAGTCCAGGGATTTATGTCTGGTGTTGGTTTTACAATGGTTTTGATTCTTATGGCTGGATTAAGAGAAAAATTAGAATTTGCAAAAGTTCCCAAACCATTTCAGGGAATTCCAATTGCATTTATAACAGCCTGTTTAATGTCAATCGCATTTTTGGGTTTTTCTGGTCTTTCATTTTAATGAGGAAACAACATGGAAATATTAGCAGCAGTATTAGCAATCGGAGGTCTGGCATTTATTTTTGGGGCGGTTCTTTCGTATGCTTCAAAGATATTCGCAGTTAAAATAGATGAGCGGGTTGAAAAAATTTCAGAAATTCTACCCGGTGCAAACTGTGGGGGCTGCGGGGCTCCCGGCTGTTCAGCTTATGCTGAACTTGTAGTTAAGGGAACATTACCGATAGACGCATGTGCTCCAGGCGGTTCTGCAGTCGCTTCTTTAATTGCCGGGATACTGGGACAGGGACCGGTTGAGGTTATAGAGAAACGTGCTGTTGTAAAATGCAGCGGCAGCCATGAAAATGCTGTGTTAAAATATGAATATTACGGAATCGAAAGCTGTAAATCGGCAGTGCTCATAGATGAAGGACCCAAAGCCTGTAAATACGCCTGTGTGGGATTTGGTGATTGTGTTAGTTCATGCCCTTTTGATGCCATGTATATGATGGATAACGCTCTTCCTTTCGTTATAGAAGAAAAATGCACAGCCTGCGGGAATTGTGTTGACGCCTGTCCGCGTAATATTATGGATATCCTGCCAAAAAGTGAAGTAATTTTTGTTGGATGCATGTCACAGGGCAGAGCTAAGGAAGTTAAATCAGCTTGTAAAGTAGGGTGCACAGGATGTTCATTGTGTGCACAGGAAAAAATCACTCCCGGTGAAGCAATTACCATGAACGGCAATTTGCCTGAACTTCATTACGATAAAGACCATGAATTTGAAAATGCAGTTGCAAAGTGCCCTTCAAAAATCTTCGTTGATCTCAGAAAAGAAGACCACGGAGTTAAGGGAAGACTTCCGGGTGTAAAGGAAGCCAAAGAGGAAATTGTAGAGGAAAAAGTACAAGAAAACGAATGAAATATAAAATTTTGTAAAAAAAAAGGATACCTGATGCAACCGGTATCCTTTTTTTTGCACATATTTTTTGAATTGAATTTATTTTTTTACTATCTCAATATTCGGATCAGATTCAATGAGCTCTTTCTCAGTTTTCTTCTCGTAAAAATTTTTTAGTGCTTCCATTTTTAAATTAATATCTTTCCTTATATTTGAAATATGGTCAAACAATATCCCAAATAAAAATACAATCAAAGTTACAATAAACAATAATACTGTCGTATCACCTATATTTCTCAGGAAAAAAATATCACGGACTAAGAATACAGCGGTAATTATCCCAAAAATGGAGGTTAACTGCGTAGTTAATTTAAACGGATTAAAATATGTAATAGCTCTTACTGTTGCAAGCACATAATTATAAGTATCTCTGATGGGGTGAAAACTTGATTTCCCAATTCTTTCACGGTATTCAATATCTACAAATTTCACATTTCTATTATCTATTAAAAATGCAAGAGTCATGGTACTCATTATAGAATGTGAAGGGGGATAAAGATATTCATAAAGAAGAGCCACATCCTTCCTGTATGCTCTGAAACCAGTATTCAAGTCAGGTATATCTGTTCCCGAAAGGTAGGATGCAAACTTTTTAATTATCCATTTTACAAAAATCCTCAGAGGTCGAAATCCTTTTGCCTTTTCATATTTTCTCGCACCTACGACCATATCTGCAGTTTTCATTTCTTCCAGAATTTCAGGAATTTTATCACAAGGGTATGTTCCATCGGCATCAGTTTGTAAAACAACCGGTGCATCAGCATATTTTAGACCTGTCACTCTTGCTTTACCGCCACCCAAATTCACACGATGTTTTAGAATTTTAATATCCAGATCTACTATTTTTGATATACTCGAATCAGTTGAATTATCATCAACAATAATTATTTCATACTTAATTTTTAATTTATTTAACTCCTCAATAATCTCGAGAATAGTTTCCCTTACAGCTTGTTCCTCATTATAAACCGGTATTACAACACTGACATCCATATAATTCCTTTCATTAAGAGAGGGAATTGTATTTAATTATCAACTATAAAATTTCCTGATCGAATCAGTGATATGTAGAATCTCATTATCTGTTAACTCCGGATAGACAGGCAAAGAAATCACTTTATCTTTAATCTCATGAACCACATTAATATTTTCTGCAGTAAAACAATATTTACTGAACAATTCATTTTCAAAAACAGCATTTTTGTAATGCACCAAGGTTTTAATGCCATTTTCCGATAAATATTTTCTCAATTGATCCCTGTCCTCAGCTTTAAGAACATATTTATGATAAATGTGCCGAGAATTCTCCCTGCATACCGGAACTGTAACAGCATCTATTCCGGATAAATTCTTATTGTATTTTTCGGCAACTTCGTTTCTCTTTTCTATCCAGTTTTTCAGCCATTTCAACTGCAGATTCAACAAAGCTGCCTGTGAAGTGGCAATTCTGCTGTTATATCCGAGTATTTCAAAAGTATTTTTCTGTAAATTCTTACCATGATACCTTAATTTCTTGACAGTACTACACATTTTCTCGTCATCAGTTAACAGTATACCTCCATTACCAAAAGCCCCGATTACCTTAGTAGGATCAAAACTTATACAGCTGAATAATCCCATACTGCCGGCTTTTCTCTCTTTAGAACTGCTCCCAAATGACTGGGCAGCATCCTCGATCAATATTAAATTATTTTTAGCAGCTATTTCTTCAACCCTTTCAAAATTCAGAGTTTGTCCGAATAAATGTACAGCAACAATAGCTTTTGTCTTTCCGGTGATCTTGTTTTCAAGATCGGATAAGTCCATCATATAATAATCAGGCTCAATATCCACAAATACGGGAATAGCACCAATTCTCAATATAGGTGTAACTGATGCAATGAACGTATAACTTGTTACTAATACTTCATCCCCTTTCGTTATACCGGCAGAGGACAGTGCAAAATAAAGTGCATCAGTACAACTCCCAACAGCAACTCCGTAATCTCTTCCGCACAGTTTTGCTGTTTTTTCTTCAAATTCATCGATCTCAGGTCCCATTAGCACATGACCATGAGAAAAAACAGTATTAACAGCTGCTAAAATCTCTTTAGAGTTATTCCGGTAAATTTTATCAATATTAAAAAATGGGATTTCTAAAATCATAGCTATTCTTGTTTCCCGCCTATTCTTTTTCTATTAATAGACTTTGCAGGATTACCTGCTACTACGTCATGTTCCTTTACATTCTTTCTGACAACGGTACCCGCCCCTATTATTGCCCAATCGCCTATTTTCACTTTTGGGGTAATGGAGGAAGCGGTATAAACAAAACACCCTTCACCTATCTGTACATATCCTGCTGTTATTACTCCAGGTGCAATGTTAGCATAGTCTTTTATTTCATTGTCGTGTTCAATTACACATCCGGAATGAATGATCACATGATTGCCAATTATAGTGTTTGGAAGGATTGTCACATTTGGATTAATAATGCAGCCTTCTCCAATTTCTACATATGAGGAAATATATGAATTTGGACTAATGATCGAGGCAAAATTGAATTTATTGCGTTTTAAAAATCTTGCTATTTCCTTCTTTTTTATATTATTACCATAAGCAATAACCACATTGCAATTTTCCGGATTAAAATATTTATTAATATCCTCTAAAACACATTTTATATCGAATCCATTTATTTTTTTGCCTGTATTTTCAGGATTTTCAATATCAACGAGACCTAAAAGCCTGTATTTACTAATATGCTGAAGATTTTCAATTACATACCTTGCCTGAGATCCGGTACCAACTATACATAAATTTTCAGTTAAATTCATTGAATATCCCACATGAATATTTGGTTAATCAAATTTTTTCATAAAATCGAAATATTTCTGTATTCCTTTTTCCAAATCGTATTTAGGTTCAAATCCAAGTTTTCCTCTTGCCTTTGAAATATCCAGGGTTCCCCTGTTGGGACGATATGGTTTTATATTACTATCAATTATTTCTGTACCGGGTAAAAATTTTCCGATTATTTCTGCAAGGTCTTTTATTTGCCGCCCTTTACCTCTGGTCAGGTTAAAAGTCTGATTTAAAGCATTTTCTGAATTTGCAGTTAATATATATCCCTCTACAAGGTCATCGATATAAGTAAAATCTAATTGATGTTTCCCACCGTTATCAAGGATCAGTTTTTTACCTTCCAATGCATTCGTCAAAAATATCTCCGTGACCCTCCTGTTGCAGTCCGTAGGCCCATATACTGCAGACGGCCTTATAATCGTGTATGGAATTTTAAATCTGTGATTATATACTTTTACAATGTACTCGCCACTTAGTTTCATTGCTCCATAAATATCAATAGGATTACAGATCTGGTCTTCAGTTGCAGGTATGATTTCATCTTTTTCATTACGTAAGAAATTCCCATAAACCATTGACGAGGATGTATAAATCAACCTGTCAATTTTAAAATTTACCGTTTTTAAAACTTCAAGAAGAGTGATTGTACTATCTAAAATATTGACTTTCGCTTCAGTTGGATAATCATTTGAAACGCTCGCAATAGGTAAAGCCGCCAGATGGATTATTACCTCAGGCTTGTATTTCTCAATACACTCTTTCAGCCATCCAAAATCCGTACAGTCACCTCTTAATCGAATAAGTCTTTCGTTCAATAAAGATTTTATTCTATAACCTTGAAAAAAAGCCCATTTACTTTTATCAAAAGGGATATAATGCTTTTGAGCATCATATGTTATTACATTATTACCTTTATCCTCAAGCAACTTTTTCGTAATATGATATCCAATAAATCCTTCACCGCCAGTCAAAAAATAAGTTTTCAAATTCCGTTCCTCAATAATTAGATGAATACTATTATTTTTAAATATGTAAATTTTAATAAAGTTAATTAAAATGGAACTTTATAAAAGTTGATACCTTTAAAATTTGAGATTTATAATTTCAAAATTAAAACCATTGCGACCAATGCTTTCCCGGCAACCTCAAAATTTTACTATTTGTAAAATCTCAGGTACTTTTGTAAATTAACCTGAAACAATATTGAAATTATAAATCTCAAATTTTAAAGGTATCAACTTTTATATCGATTATTTACTATGTTGATGATCATAAATTCTGATCTTACCAGAATAAACTAAATTATCGGAAATAGAATTCTGTTTATTTAATTAATAGTGTTCTAAATATATATGATGGTTTTGAAAAACAAAAAATTCTTTAGATTGGGATTTCGACTGATTGGAATAATAGTCTTTATTTTTATTCTAATAAAAATAGATATTACAACATCTATAGATGTTGTAAAAAATGCTGATCATTTCCTGTTATTTGCCGCATGCTGCGTAACATTAATCCATCTTAGCTTTCAAGCATTATGCTGGCAAAGCCTGTTAAAAATACAGAATATCAAACCATGGTCTTTTAAAAAGATTTTCCAGCTTTTTTTGATAGGTCAATTCTACGGTATAATTACACCCGGAAAACTCGGCGATGTTATACGGATTTTTTATATGAAAAGAGACCTGAAAACCAAATATGGCGAAGGAATTGCAAATATCTTAATTCACCGGTTAATTAATGTAGGAACTCTTTTGATCATTGCAGTCTTTACCAGTTTTGTCTATTTAAAAACATCTCGTCTGTATCTGATATTGGTTGGATTTTTCTTTCTTTCAGTTTCTCTCTTAATAATATTCTTAAAAAATACAAAAATCCAGAAATGGATAAAGAAACAAATTGAAAAAACAATCTCCAAAAGACTACCTGAAAGTATTAAAGAACAAAGTTCAATATTGTGGAACAGCATAAGACAGTATAAAACATATAACATCCTGATACCGGTATTATATTCACTTGCAGTATATATAATAATGGTACTTCAGGGATATTATGTCGTAATTTCATTAAACAATCATATTTCATATTTTTCAATGCTTTTTTATGTTTCGATTATATCACTGGCAATAATAGTCCCAATAACGATCTCAGGTTTAGGTATTAGAGAGGCATTGTTTATTTACTTCTTTACAAAAGAAGGACTTACGTCTGAGTTTGCTCTCAGCTTTTCCTTAATATTCGTAGTGATAAATTATATAATAATTGCAACACTGGGATTATGGTTTCAAAATTTGGACCCGGTACCAATAACAAAAACAGAGGACTTTGATAAAAAAGATCTGTAATTTCAAACATAATTTTATCAAATAACCGGATTTAAAAAATGTTCCTGATTTCCTGAAGTTATACCGGCTTTTATAGACCAGAATAAACTTGGTTATTTAAAAAAAATATTGTATTATTCGTCAGAATTAATATTTTTTCAAAAATGTTAAACACCAACAAATCAAATAGCAAAGGCAGCAG